>JAZNRX010000050.1:0-18734 GCA_045590915.1 Acutalibacteraceae bacterium
TTCTCCTCATTCTTTACCTTGTTCACGTAGCCGGAAAGCATTGAAACGCCGCCGACTAAATTCTCGTCCGTCTCCTCTGCGAGAAAGTCGCCGTGCATATCGTTTGAATGAAGAATTGTAAGCTTTTTTATGTTTTCCATAAACACCTCTCCACTCTATTGCTTTACATACCGCTTGTAATAAAAGCATTACGGATAAATAACCTCACTTAAAAAAAGGTCAATATATTCTTTTTTCCGATATTAAACAAGAGGGGCTGCCTGTGAAAGCTGCTTTTCGTTTTCGCGTTTTTCTCTTATAAATTTGTAGACAGGCTCAAGGTTCTTTCTGTCAAGAGGATAGCCGAACTTCATAAGAAGCCATACACCTGTATACACAACAGCGGGAATTACGGTGCATATAAACATAATTTTCTGGCTTGTTCCTTCAACAAAGCCATAGGTATCTCCCGAGTAGTTTGCCCACTGCAAAAGGAAAAGTCCCAGACCGTCTGCTATTGTCTGACCGAGCTTTCTTGAGAAGGTATAGACGGCATATACCGCACTTTCATTTCTTATACCTGTTTTATATTCCTGATAGTCGATAACATCCATAACAACTGCCCAACAGGTGAGACTTACGAAGGTATAGCCGAAGCCGATAAGAAGAAGGCTCACCATAAATATCCAAGCGGGAAGTCTGCCGTTTACGGGATCTATCATACCAAGTATTGTAGGATTGTTTGCAATTATTGCAATGCCCACAGAGGCGGCGGCTGCAATAACGGAAAAGTTTCCGCAAAGCTCTTTCTTTCCGAATTTTTCAACAAGCTTGGGAGTTAAAAGAACAAATATAACCATGGGAAGATAGTTGCATATTGTTCCGAGAGTTCCGAGTCCTGTGTTAAGGAAATAGTTTTTATAAAGATATGCATTAAAGGAATTGAACTGAAGCTGTCCGCTTATAAGAACACCTGCAAGAGCAACCGTTACAAAGGGACGGGATTTCAGCAGTCCGCCGTAGGTTGCCTTGAAATCGAACTCTGGCTCGGGCTCGGAAGGAACTCTTTCCTTTGTGGTTTTATATCCCCAGAAATAGAAGATAATTGAAAGAATACCCATAACAAGACCGAAAATAAACATCTTGTTTCCGTCGGCATCCTCAATAACCTTGCCCGTTACGGGATCAAGCATTGCATTGCCGGCGGCATCGGTTCTTACGGTATAAATAAGCATGGGCGCAAGAAGAGAAACAACCGCACCGCCCACGCCTGAGCCTATTGAACGGAAGGTAGAAAGAAGTGTTCTGCCCTTGGGATCATCGGTAATAACGGATGCAAGTGAGCCGAATGGAATATTCATTCCCGTGTACATCATTCCGTAGAAGGTATATGCAACAAGTGCGATAACAAAAAGAATTACCGTATTGCTTGTGAGCTTATGATAGGGCAAAAAGCACAGCACTGTTGAAATTCCGAGAGGAACGGCAACCCATTTGAGATAGGGACGGAATTTTCCGTCCTTCACAGGCGGCTTTTTTGCAACCATAGCACCCCATATGGGATCGTTTATGCAGTCCCAGAGTCTTGTGACAATAAGCATTACACCCGCCCAGGCTGCAGGAATTTTCAGAACGTCTGTCATAAAAAGCTTCAGATATCCCGAAATATATGTAAGATTGAACATATTTCCCGCTTCCGCAATGGTGTAGCCTGCGGCTTCCTTTATACCGATACGGTTAGGGTGTGTATTTATTTCCTTTGGTTTTTTTTCCTTTGCCAAAGCAATCATCTCACTTTCAGCTTGTAGTTAGTTAAAATATAACATATATAAAAATAAAATGCAAGAAAATATAAGACTGATGTTTTTTGTGTATTCTGACGAAAATTTTCCTTTTTTAAAAAGTACCCGTTCCGGACCTGAACACAAACCGAAAAATCATATAAAAATTTTTATTTCCCCTGCTTGCCGCACTTTGACGGATCTGAAATACAATTCAAGATGAGATACGAAAGGTATTTCAAAAAAAACAATTTTCTCAAAAAGAAAGGAAAGAAAAAAAATGGAACACATCACAATCATCACATTAGCCGCAATTCTCTCACTGGTGGCAATAGCTGCCCTCAAGGGAAAAAGCATCATCGCTCTTTTATCTCCTGTTTTTGCAAAATTCAGCAAGGAAGAAAAGAAAGAACCGCCCGAGCCCGTAGAGGACAAAAAGAATCCCAAGAAGGAACCCATAACCTTATCACCCACAATTCTCAAGGGATATGTCCTCAATTCCGACGGCACGGCGGCACAGTCATTTAATATCTGCGACAATAATATTTATGACGAACACGGCAATAATGTCGGCTTTACCATCAGCAGACCTTCTGAGACCGTAGGCATAAAAGAGGGCGAGCACAGATTATTTCTCGATGCTCCCAGAGACAAAAAAGGAAATTTCAATTTCAACGATCCTGCCACAAGAAGAAGCTTTACCGTACATACGGATGCCGTCACAATCGGACAGGACGAAAACGGCTTTTACGGAACCGTTTCCAACCCTAAAGTAAAGTCAATTTATGTAGTCAACAATAAAAATGAGCCCAAAATCAAGGTAAAATACGGCGATACCTTTGATGTCAATCACGGCACCTACATTCTTGTGGGTAGCCAGTGGATATATTTCGAAATACCTGATGATGTATCCTTTGTGGAATTCAATCTGGGCTCATCTGCAACTGAAGGCTCCGATACAAATGATATGCCCTTTTTCAAGGGCTCCTCAGAAGCTGTCTCGCAGAACAAGGGCATGATCTCCCGAAACAAAAGCAGCAATCTCTCCGACATTTCGGGAATGCACTTTTCCTCCTTACCCAAAAATTCAGAGCCCGCAACAAAAGCCTCCGGCGGAAAACACTTCCCTTATGACTGATTTATAAATTTCAGATATTCCCCTGTTTACGCGGGGAATATCTGAAGCGGTTATTATAAAATTGCGGATAAAAACAATCCTCGGATATTTAAGAAACGGGAGGTGACTCACATGGAATTATTTTATTTTCAGCTGATGATTATTTCAATCATCATTCTCGCATTCACATCGTCTTATGCAGTTTACAAGATGGCACTCAGACGTATGAACACACCCGATAAGACCGTCGGAGAGTCTGCAGACAGTGAAAAAAGCACTGAGACTGCAGGCTCAACCCCTATGAAAACACGCGACAACACAGAAATCAAGAAGGAGACAGAAAACTATGACAACAACAGCTAAATCCCCCGGCAGATGCATCGGAGAATTTATCGGGCACGCCATTCGCTATACCATCGATTTTTATAAGGACTTTTTCACAAGAATAAAGGACATTTCCGTTCCTGACTTTTCAAGCAGATTTGTATCCGTGCTTTTGGTCAATCTTGCATTTGCGGCATATAACTACTTAAGGTCGGGGAACGGCAATATCTATATGAGCGTTTTTCTTCCGTATTTGTTTGTAAATACCGTTATCGTTCTTCTCAGCTGTATTTACAAATCCTCCCATCTGTTCACGATACTGACATCAATGCTTCTGACAATCGGAAGCGGTCTTCAGACCTATATGATATCACCGGACTCGGAAAATGCGATGTCCGAGGTCATAAAGCTTGCGGCTGTTCAGCTTACAGGCATTATTTGCAGCATACTGGCACTTCCCGTGCTCTCGCTTATAACATCAGGTAAAATCTCTCTTAAAGCTGTCAGGCTCATTCTGTTCGGTGTTACTGTAATGTGCTATCTGCTTCTTCTTGTTGCCGGCAGAGAAATCAACGGCACAAGAGCATGGCTTTATATCGGCTCTCTTTCCTTGCAGATAACCGAAATTTCAAAGCTTCTCGCAATTATCCACCTGTCTTTATTTGTCATTGATAGTAAGCTCACTGATAAAATCAAAATGCGTGACTCTCTCATAATGCTTCTTGTCCACTGTGCATTTCTTGTTGTAATCAATGAGCTGGGCACTGCTGTTATTCTCGGAATTATTTTCTTCCTCCAGAGAATTTTATTCTATCCCGACAGAAAAAAAATAGCTACGGAAATACTTGCACTGTTTTTATTGGGATGCGTTCTTATTGCAGGTCTTTTCGGGATATCAAAAATCGAGCTTCCCGACACAAATAACACTGCCGCCGAAGAAACAGCAATAACCGAACAGACCTCAGGTACAGAAAATCAGGAGATGTCAGAACAAACCGAAGCCCCCGTTTCATCCTCTTCGCAGAAAAAGGAGGACTCTGTTGCTCTTACATATTTAAGAAGAATTCAGCGTATATATCCGAAGCTTGAAAAACGAGTCTGCGTTTTCCTCGGAATAGGCGATATAACGGCTGACGATACATATCAGACTGATATGGCAAAGAAGGCTCTCAGATATGCGGATTTATTCGGCACATCAAAAGGAAGTCTCGCATCAGTCCCCGAAATCAGCTCGGATTTCGTATTCATATATGTAATTGTCAGACTGGGACTTATTCCCATGATAATCATTCTTCTTACTCTGATTTTCATATTCGGTGACACACTGATTTATGCGGCAAGAACTACCCGCAAAAATGAAATGGTCATTGCAGCAACCTTTATCTGCACAATCATTTTCCAGAGCTTTATCTGTATGCTTTCAAATGTAGGTCTGTTCCCCGTAATAGGTCTTCCCATGCCCTTCATATCCTCAGGTGGAACATCCACGGTTGTTACACTTTTAATGACGACCTTTATTATGTACTTTATGAGAAAAAACACTGAAAACAAAGGAAAAGAGGTAGTGAGAAAATGATTGATATAAAGAAGCTTCTGGCAGGTCTTGTTTCTGTTTCAATGTGCTTTGCCGTAGTTATTGCATCTACCGTTGCATACCTTTCGGGCGTATTCGGTACAGACGAAGCTCCCGTTCCTCCGGGAGAGGTTACGGAAGGAATTTTCCTTGACCGCAACGGTATTGAAATAACCTCTTATTCACCCGAAGGCAAAAATCATCCCGCTGTCCTCAATTTTTCAAAGAGTATGTCTCACCTTATAGGCTACAACAGCACAAGGCTCGGCACATCGGGACTGAGAAATACCCTTAAGAATTATATCCTCACAGGCGGAAAGGATGACACGGGTGCTACAATAACCCTTACTGTTGATGCATATTTACAGGAAGCCTTATGCTCACTTCTTGACGGTCATAAGGGAAGCATCAGCATTGTGAATGCAAAAACAGGCGAAATTCTTGTTCTTCTCTCAAGAAGCAACAGTGAGGTGCTTTTTGAGGCAGACCGCGTTGACGAGGCTTATGCAAGAGACAAGGACGGCAAGGTCTTACAGTATTACAGTGACTATTACAACAGTATTGACGGCTTATACATCAATATGGCAACCCTTGCCGAAGACAGCGGTGGCTCCGTCATAAAGGTCATCACCGCATACGGTCTTCTTTCAAACGGTATGGGAGAGCTTACATATTACGATGCAGACGGCACATTTCTTGACGGCAAAATCCACAACTATGCTCATACCCCCTATTACGAAACCGATCTAGGCAAGGCGCTTATCAATTCCTCAAATGTCTATTTTGCAAATGCGGCTCTGACTCTCGGAAACAAGCGTATGAGAGACACCTTCTCAACCTTTATGCTGGGAAATGAAATCACACTTGATTTCACAACACTTAATTCAAACTATGCCAATGCACAATACCTTGACGACTTTATTCTGGCTTCAACAGGCTACGGACAGGGACAGCTTCAGATTTCTCCCCTGCACATTGCTTCAATTATCGGAACCGTTGTGAGCGGTGACGGCAGAATGATGAAACCGTATCTTATTGACAATATTGCCGATGACGGAAAGCAGAAGGAAGGCACAAAGAAAGAGGTGCTTACCGTAATTGATACTGAGGTCTCCCATAAGCTTAAGGAGCTTCTTGCATCAACCGCAGAAAGCTACGGTCTTTATGACGGGTTCAACAAGGAGGATGTAACGATTATTGCAAAATCAGGCACGGCTGAGACCTGGAGAAACAACGGAAATCACACATATTTCGGCGTGGGAGTTGAATTCGGCGATAACGCTTACGGCATCTGCATTGACTTCGTTGACGAGGATGTGATGTCCTCAAGCCTTATCCCCTGTGTAAACGAAATTATCAACGAGCTTATAACAGCCTGTGACATCCGAGGCTGATAATGCTTAATACAACAAACCGAAAAAGGCTGACTTACGGACTTTTTCGGTTTGCTTCTTTTTTGTTGTTAAATTTTTCCGAAAACTCTCTCCCCCTTTGCCGCAGTGTCAAAAAAATAATTTATGATTACGGTGAAAAATAAAAAAGGAGGAGATATTCTTGTACGAAATCACATCATTTTCAGACGGAATTAAGAATTTCATCGAAGCTCATCCCGACGGTACGGCGGTCATTCTTGATACATCCGTAGTCCTTGAAACAATGAATGAGCTGAAAAAGCTCAGAAAGCTCAGAGGAAAGGCAGATTTTTATATTCCCGAAACCTGCCGCTATGAGCTGATGCTTCTTAAAAACTATTCAAAATCCGAAAGAAGAAGAAGCAAGGCAAAATACATTCTCAGAAGCTTCAGATATACCTGTAAAGGCTATGACGATCTGATAAAGGGCTATCCGAAGGTTGAAAAATATGTCTATAATTACTGGTTCTTCGCAACAAACGAGCCCCTTCTCAGCATTGAGCTTATGAGAAAAATAAACGAAAGCAACTATCCCGAAGTGCACACACTGTTCTGCGACAAGGACAAAGGTACATACAAGGAGTACACAACGGGTGACTCACCTCTCTATCTTGCAAAATCTACCGCGTCTGTTCCCGCTGATTACATGTGTGAACTCAGCACTCTTTCTCTTGTTGATGAAGAGGGAAAGACAGTAGGAAATCTTGATTTCGGCAGCTTCATAAAAATGACAAGCGGTGGTGAAGCTACCATATACACATCACACGAGATTCCCGACCGCTGTATAAAAATATACAAGGACCGCAATCAGAATTCCAATATGATTGAAAAGCTCAAGGCTCTTATAAAAATCGGAAAATTAATCTCCTGTGCTTCGTTCCCGATACATCTTGTATATCACAATGATCAGTGTGTAGGCTTCACCATGAAGCTTTATAAGGGAAAAACCCTCAACAAGCTCGAAACAGACGAGTTTTACAATCTTCCCGAGGACGAAAGACTGGAAATTGTTTTCAAACTTCTCAGCGCTCTGCTTGAGCTGAGGTTAAGGGAAATTTATATGGTTGATATTTCAGGCAGAAACATAATGCTCACAGAGAAAAAAGAGATCGTAATTCTCGACATCGACAGTTGCCAGTACCGTCGCTTCGCCGGAGGAGGCTTTACTCCCAATTTTTCACATCCCGATGTTACAGCGGCTATGATGTACAAAAAATTAAGGTCCCGCGAAGAAAACTTCTTCGGGCTGGCACCCACCTTCTTCTATCTCTACACAAACAGAAACAATGCATTCTGCCAGAAAAACCTTGACAGAGAGCCCAACTATAAGGATGACCGTTTCCCTTATGCAAACAGTAAATTCTTCAAAAAAGGCATAGAGCTGGAAAAAAATCTGGTCTTCGGTCCCTATCTCAAGCGTTGGAAAAAGCTTCCCTATCCCTTAAGAGCCGAATTTGTTGAAATATTCAATTTCAACAAGGAAAGCGACATCGGAAGCTGGACAAAATGCTTCACAGAAATCAGTTAAAAAATTTTTCACATAAAAAGGAGTCAGAATCATGTCAATTTTTAGTAGTCTCAAAAAGTCACTTCTCGATGAAAAAACCTTTAATTCTATGGCAAGCAAGGTCTTTGTTGTAATCACCTTTGATGCCTCATCATCTCTTTTCGGTGTAAAAGACATCATAACAGGTGCACTGCGTAATTGTGTCACCAGTCTTAAAACGGACAAGGAATTTATTAATAAGGACATCGTTTTTTCTCTCATTCCTTATTCCTCAGAGGTAAAAAAGGAGTCCCTTATAATCAACACCCCTGTTAAAAACATCCAGCCTTCCGATATAAACATCAAAATCAGCGGTTCAACAAATCCTGCAACGGCACTGAAACTTGCACAGGAAATTTATGATGATATGAAGGCTCAGTTCAGAAGCACAGGTGTTGAAGGAAACCGTATGGTGCTTATCAATTTCAGTGACGGCAAGCCCTTCCCCGAAAATCCCTGTCAGACGGAATATGAGGAAATTGCCGCTCAGTTCAGAAAGCTGGATGAGGAGAATGAAATCGTGGTATGCTCAGCCGCCTTCGGAACTGAAGCCGATATTAAAAATCTCCGTCTTCTTTCAGCCCATCCTGCAAGAGTTCTCGATGTAACAGACGGTAACACCGAAAGATTAAAAAGCTTCTTTACAGAGCTTATTCCCGCAACAATAAGTCACTCCGTCACTCATACCGATGATCAGATTGATGCAATTTTCATTGATGCAAACAACAAAAAGGAGGAGAACAAGAACAATGGGTAACATTTTCAGATTTCATTCAAAGGGTATCTACCACTCAAAAAACCATACAGAATGTCAGGACAGGCTGATGTGCAAATGCACAGATGACAAAGCTTTTATGGCAATCAGCGACGGCTGCTCCTCCTCCCGCTTCGGCGGGAAGGCGGCAGAGTCCAATGTTGAATGTATAAGCAGACTGTTTTCAATTCTTGACATCAACGACCTTAATTCCAAAAACCTTTCAGCACTTTACCCCAACGATAAAGAAAGGCTTGAGAGAAGCTGCGAGAAGCCCGAATTGCTTCTTGAGGTACCTCTGAAACGCTCACTTACAGAGCTTAACTGCAAGGATGACTCTCCTTTCAGAGCTTCGGATTACTGTGCAACTCTCCTTTTCGCAGTAAAGGAAAAAGAACAGACTCTCATAGGTCACATCGGTGACGGCTATATTCTCTGCTTTGATAAAAATGATGACCTGATTTTCATTTCCGAGCCTGAAAACGGTGAGAGCAGCTCTCACACATTTTTCACGGTTAATGGCTCCTATGAAGAGCATTTTCGTACCGCTGTCATTCCCTCCGACAATATTGCCTCGATAGTTATGTTCTCCGACGGTCCCCAGAGTTTTTTCAAAACACACGGAAACGGCGATGTTGTTGAAGGCGTCAGAAACTGCATTATGGCAGGCATAAAAGACGGCACCGTCAATTCAAACGAAGATCTTAAGGACAGGCTTGTAAAATACTTTATAAAAACAGACTATTCTCATTTCAGCGATGACTGGTCAATAACGGTTTACACCGAAAGCGCTGATGACAGCAATATGCCCTACTCACTTGAAAAGCTTTATGATACTGAATACAAAAAGCTCAACTTCGACAGCAACGGAAATGTCATAAATAACGGCACTGAAAAAGCCGATGCTACGGCAGAAAATGTCTGCTGCGACAATAATTCCGAGGATGATGTCACAACGGCAAAGGCAATTACAGAATGTGGAAATCCCCTTAATGCAAATAAAGAAAAAACAAAAGATGACTTCGCAGTACGCCGTTTCTTCTTTTTTGTCAGTGGTTTCTGCAAGGATTTCAATGAAGGTATGAAGGAATATTTATAAGAAAGGAGCTCTGTTTATGGATTACAGCAAGGTAGAAGAAACTCTCTATTCATATGCCGTTGAAAGAGGTGTTGATTTCGATATACTTGACGAGGTGGGCTCCGGCTGCTTCGCACGTGTATACGGTATACGCTTCAACAACTCCGAAAGAGACACGGTTGTGAAAATCGTTTCCACAAAAAACAGTCAGATTTCAGGCAAGCGTGTAATTGAATATACGGATAATGAAATTGAAGCAATGTACGCACTCAAGGACTGTGAATATACTATGGACATATATGACCATTTTTACAAGGACTTCCCTGACGGTGAGAGAATATACCTCATCTTTATGCCCCGTCTTATCCGTGCCGCAGATCATCTTGAAGGTCTGCCCCCTTACCATAAGGACCGACTCTTTTTCACACAGTGCATCGCTCGTGCCCTTTGTGCCTGCCACAAGCACGGAATACTCCATCGTGATGTGGCAATAAAAAATATCTATTGGAACGGCAAGAACTATGTTCTCGGCGATTTCGGTGTGTGCAAACACGAAATTGATGCCGGCACGGTAATCGGAAGTCACGTAGCCCCTGAAATCAGATTGCATCAGCACCTTAACGGACGCTTCAATTCGGATATTTTTTCTCTCGGTATCACAAGCCTTTATATGCTCGCCCACGAAGAAGATGTTGTTGTTAAAATAAAGGATATTGTAAAGGAAATGCTCCGTAACAACCAGCACTCTCTTGTGGAAATTTTCCAGAAGGCTACAGAAAACGATCCTGCAATAAGATATCAGACTGCAAAAGAGCTTCTTGATGCACTTGATAAATATCTGACCTCTCTTGACAGTGTAAAAGATAAAACAACCGCCGGTGCTTCGGATATCGAAGAGTGCGTAAAAGCAATTACAAACAGAAATTTCACTGCCGCCGAAGCCATTGCAAAAAAGGGCTATGATACAGGAAATACAAGGCTTTCAAACTTGTATGCTTATATCCTGAAGTGCCGCGGCAATTCACGGGAAGCACTCAGAGTCTTAGCTTCAATAAGAACCCCTGACATTGCAACAGAAGGTCTCAAAGCAATTATAAGCTTCCGCGAAAACAAAAACGATACAACACGAAAGTGTATACTTGAAGCCGCAGACAAGGGCTTTTCTGTGTGCGAATATTTCGCAGGCCGTTGGCTGACAGACGGAGATGCCGGCTTCAGCAAAGCTCCCGACAAAGGAATCAGATACCTTTATAATGCGGCATCAAAGGGCAACAACAGTGCTCTGCGATATTTCAACAAGTATTTAAAGAACAACACAAAAGCTGAAGAACGCATATCACCTGTAGCAAAGGAGTATTTTTATGTCCTTGACAATATGAATAAGAACCTCGAAACCGAAGCCCTTTTTGTAACGGACATCTTAAATGCCATAGCCAACAGCTGAAACCTGCAGAATTGTCCGATTTTCCTTTTGAAGAAGCCGATTTTCTGTCATTTTATGGCAAAATATACATATCCGTCTGTATATTTTTTGTAAAGACATGCCGCTTTACAATGTTGAAAACTCCGAGTGCTTGTTGATAACATTGACAAAAAAGTTGAAAACTCTGTTGAAAGTGTTGATAAGAGGTTGTTTGTTAAAAAAATAACAACTAAAAGCGTAAAGGACATAACTTTCTTTCAACAAAGTTTTCAACATTTTTCAGTTTTTCAGAGATTTTATACATCAATTATTTTTTTGACAATTTTCTCAAAAACAGTTCAAATTCATAAAATAATATGCTACAATAAATGCGGTGATTTAAATGGAATTAAGACTCAAGGCATATGCAAAAATCAATCTCACACTGGATCTTACGGGTATTCTCCCCAATAAATATCACGGAATTTTCACCCTTATGCAATCCGTGGGGCTCTATGATACGGTAACGATAAAAACAGGCACAAGGGGACTTTCACTTCGTTGCTCGGAAAAATATATCCCCTGTGACGACAGAAATACTGCTTACAAGGCGGCACGCCTTTTTTATGAAAAGGCAGGACTTGAGCCTGATTGCGAAATATACATAAAAAAGGTTATCCCCTCAGGAGCGGGGCTTGCAGGCGGCAGTGCGGATGCGGCGGCAGTTCTCAAAGGACTTAACAGTTTATATCCCGATAAACTCACCCACAGAGATATAATGAATATTGCCTTCAGCGTGGGGGCAGATGTTCCCTTCTGTTATGTTGGCGGAACAAAGCTTTGTCAGAATATCGGTGAGATTATGTCAGCACTTCCCTCTCTTTATTCCGATGTGCTTATTGTAAAGCCCTATGAAAGAGTGTCCACGAAGGATGCTTATGCACGTTTTGATTCTGCCCAAAGTATATCCCATCCCGACAATGACTCCTTCCTTTTTTATGCCGCAAGGGGTGATTACAAGGAAGCGGTAAAATATGCAGAAAATATGTTTGAAACACTCAGCGACGTAAAATCGGGCAAGGAAATCAAGGAAATTATGAACGGCTGCGGAGCGTGGTTTTCCTCAATGACAGGCTCAGGCTCCTGCTATTTCGGTCTTTTTGATTATCCCGAGGATGCAAAAAAATGTGCCGGACTTCTGAAAGAAAAAGCTGAAAATGTATTTATCTGCAAAACAAAAGCAAAAGGCGTTGAATAAAAGCATTTTTATTTACCAAGACTTTCCTTGAAAGGAAGGTCTTTTTTTTATGAGAACATATTTTATCAGATATCAGAACATTATTGTGCTTTTTTCTTTGCTGTTAGGTCTGATTTTTTCAGGCATTTGTGACGGCTTTATTGCGGCTGAAAATGTAAGTGATAAGAGTCTGAGGCTTCATATTCTCGCACAGTCAGACAGTACCGAGGATCAGGCGGTAAAGCTTCTTGTCAGAGATAAGCTTCTTTCCTGCGGTGCAGAAATTCTTGAAGGAAGCGAAAATGCAAATGAAGCGGCAGAAAAAGTAATTGCGAATAAGGATTATCTTATTTCGGTTGCAGACAAAATACTTGAAGAAAACGGCTTTTCATATAAAACCGATATTGTAATAGAGGAAGAATATTACGAAACAAGACAGTATGAAAATATCAGGCTCCCCGCAGGAAAATATCTTTCCTGTAAGGTAATTCTGGGTAACGGCGAGGGTAAAAACTGGTGGTGCATAATGTTCCCGCCCCTGTGTATCCCCGCCGCAACAAAGAAAACCGATGACAGCATTTACTCGGTTTACAAAGAAAACGGAGTAAATCTCGTAACAGAACACGGCGGCTATGAAATCAAATTCAGAATTGTGGAGCTTATTGAAGAGCTTATTAATGAAATCAGGAGTAAGAACTGACAGAATTATCGGGAAACCGATAATTCTTTTTTTATTCCCCCCTTAAATCACGCTCCGAAAATCAAATTATAATGGCGTCAGAAAGATGAAAGGAGAAAAATATGAACAACGGATTTTGCAAAACGGCACGTCGCCGCCTCAGAGAAAACCCCGAATATTTTTTCGGCTGTAACGACATCACAGGTGTACAGAATGCCTTTAAGGGCCTTCTTGATATTTTTTCCGTAGAGTGCCTGTCTGGATACGGAAAAGAGATTTCAGTGAAGCTCAACAGTGACAGCTCAGTTTCAATCTCAATGATGTCCGAAAGACCTCTTCTGGCGGAAAACAAAACCGACCTGTCCGAGCTGACAGACAAATTCACACAGTTCGTTCCCTTGGAGCCTCACTATAATAAATATCTTTTCGGTGATGATACCGAAGCAGGCTATGATTCAATGTATATTCTTCCTATGCTGGTCTGCAATCAGTTCGCCTGTGAATATATGAAGGTCACGACGGGGAACAGCAAGGAAAAATATTTACTTCAGTTTAAGGACGGGAACAAAATCGGAGATGTCACCGTAACGGATGAAGCCTTTAACGGAATAAAAACAGAGTTTCGGTATTCCGACAAGGTTTTTTCCGATATAAAAATCAGCGAGGAATTTCTTCGTGAGCATCTGGGCAGAGAAGCACTTCTCAACCACGGTGTGAGATACAACCTTTTCTCTCAGGTATCCGAGGACTTTTATGTGAGAACAACCTTTTATTTTGAAGACCTTTTCCCTTATATACACGAAAAAACAGGAAAAACCGATGTTTTTGAATATACATATGTGCTTGAAGGAAAGGACAAAGCCACTCACAAGGAGTCCTATATTGCGGACCTTCGCATAGCGGTTGCCTTCTCCTCGGAAAAGCCCTTCTGTGAAAGCTGTTTCAACAGACATTATCTTGAAAACAACGGTGAATTCGCAGATGAATTCTTCAGATGCGTTCTTCGCTATATGGACTATGTGAAGCTGAAAAACAAAATAAAGCCATCAAAAGAAATCACAGCAGACGACCTCAGAAAGCATTTCGCAGTATTTTTTGACATCAAAACAAAAAACTGTCATCCCCATTGGAGCGATAACAGGCAAACTGCAGTCAGCAACAGAATGCTGACAGATATTGTAAATGAAATAAGCAGCACTGAGATTATTGAATTTTTCAATGCACATGAGGAAGAATTCATCAATATACTGAAAAAATACAATTAACATAAAGGAGTCAACAAAAATGGAAATCAACGCTTGTAACACACTTATCTCTATGGCAGCCGCTCTTCAGACAGACGAAAACGCAAAGAAAAATCCCTTTATCGTCATAACATCTCCCAAGGAGGACAAAAATATTTCAGTTGCAATGTGCGGTGACAAAATGCACCTTTTTGCTATGCATACGGCAGCAACGGAATCGGTTATAAAGAATATGAGCAAAAAGGGTGTTCTTACCTTATACGGAACTATTACCGACGCTGTAATAAGACATATGAAGGAAGAGGAGGGTATTCCTGAATTTGCATTGCTTCATATGCTTTCTCATACGCTTTCAGTTGCAATGTCAAATAATTTTGCCGAAGAAAGAAAGAAGAAAATACACGCTATGCTCAGAGAATTGGCAGAAGACTGTGATTTTCCGGATTTCGACAAGGATGACACTTCGCCAGCAGCCGATGAAGACGATGCTTTTCCCTTTGATTGATGTCAAATAGAACAGGAGCAGACAGCAATTTTCTGTCTGCTCCGGATTTTTATCTTCTTCTCTGCTTTGCTGTATATTCCTTTGTCACTATTTTTATAACACTTACAACACTGACAAGCTTATCGTCAAAAACGAAATCCTTTTCGGTCTGTGTCTTCATAAGCACTGAAAGAGCGTGCTTTTTCTCCTCAACATCATCCACTATATAAGCCTCTCCCCTGCCCATTACGGATGAATAGGTTATACCGTATTTACAGGCAACCTCTCCCTCAAAGGGCACAATGTCACAGTCAAGCTCATAAAAAACCTTGGGATTTGCTCTTATAAGATCAAGCTTTCTTCCCCGTCTTGCTCCGTGAAGATACATAACAAGCGTGTCGTCAATAAATTCATATCCGTAATTCATAGGAACAACATAAGGCTCATCACCGTCAACAAGACCTAAATGCAAAACCTTTGATTTATTGAGAATATTGATTATCTCATTAATATCGGTAACCTGTCTTTCTCTTCGTGTCATACCCTGCATAATATCACCTTTTTCGAATTTATTTATCTTATTATTCCACAAACAAAAGAATTTTTCAACAAAAAAATGCCTCGGTTTTTCCGAAGCATTTTTTTACGGATTAGTTTCTTCTGTCACGGCGGGGGCCCTTGCCGAAATCTTTTCTGGGCTTTCTGGGTGTATCGTCAAGCTCATTTTCGGGAGTGAGGCCTTCAACTGCGATAAGAGCGTTTCTTCTGGAGAGATTGAGTCTGCCCTGATCGTCTGTGGGAAGAACCATAACAATGATTTCATCACCTACATTTACAACATCCTCAACCTTTTCGGTTCTCTTAACATCAAGGTGGCTGATGTGAACCATACCTTCTCTGCCGGGAGCGATTTCAACAAATGCACCGAAGGACATAAGTCTTGTTACAACACCCTTATAGATTGCACCCTCTTCGGGATCGTTTACTATAGTTTCAATGATGCTGAGAGCCTTTCTTGCACCGTCAATATCTGTAGAAGAAATAAATACGGAGCCGTCATCCTCAATATCAATCTTACAGTCACATTCTGCACAGATCTTCTGAATAACCTTACCCTGCTTACCGATAACATCACCGATCTTTTCGGGATCGATCTTTGTTGAAAGCATCTTGGGAGCATACTTGGAAAGCTCTGCACGGGGCTGGGCAATACAGGGAAGCATAACCTCGTCAAGAATTTTGCATCTTGCATCATATGTCTTTTCAAGAGCTTCCTTGATGATAGCGGGAGTGAGACCGTGAACCTTAAGGTCCATCTGGATTGCCGTGATACCTTCCTTTGTACCTGCAACCTTGAAGTCCATATCGCCGAAGAAGTCTTCAAGTCCCTGAATGTCAACCATTGTCATAAAGCGGTCACCTTCGGTTACAAGACCGCAGGAAATACCTGCAACGGGAGCCTTGATGGGAACACCTGCTGCCATAAGTGAAAGTGTAGAGCCGCAGATTGAAGCCTGTGATGTTGAGCCGTTTGAGGAAAGAACCTCGGAAACAAGTCTTATTGTATAAGGGAAATCCTCAACTGAGGGAATTACGGGAACAAGTGCTCTTTCTGCAAGTGCACCGTGACCTATTTCACGTCTGCCGGGGCCTCTGGAGGGCTTTGTTTCACCTACTGAATATGAGGGGAAGTTATAGTGGTGGATATATCTCTTTGACTCTTCTTCATCAATACCGTCAAGTGCCTGAGCTTCACCGATTGTACCAAGAGTGGTAACGGTGAGAACCTGAGTCTGACCTCTTGTGAACATACCTGAGCCGTGAACTCTGGAAAGAAGGTCTATCTGTGCATCGAGAGGACGCATATCGTTTATGCCTCTGCCGTCAACACGCTTGCCGTCATCAAGAAGCCAGCGGCGTACGATGTACTTCTGAAGCTTGTACATACAGTCGTCAATCTTTGCAATATCATCGGGATATACTTCATCAAACTTTGCATGAACTGCATCATAGATAGGAAGAAGTCTTTCGTCACGGATTCTCTTATCGTCTGTATCAAGAGCAACCTTAACATCTTCAATAGCAAATTCCTTGATAGCTTCAAACATTTCGGGAGAGGGATCCATTGAGGGAACCTCAATCTTTTCCTTGCCGATTTCAGCCTGAATACCCTTGATGAATTCAACAATCTTCTGATTTTCTGCATGAGCAAACATAATTGCATCATACATAACATCGTTGGGAACCTCGTTTGCACCTGCTTCAATCATAGCAACAAGGTCTGCTGTAGAAGCAACGGTTGCTGCCATTTCTGAGCGTTCTCTCTGTTCTGCGGTGGGGTTGATTACGAACTCACCGTCAACAAGACCGACGGAAACACCTGAAATGGGACCTGCCCACGGAATAGCTGAAATTGAAAGAGCGATTGAAACACCTATCATAGCGGTGATTTCGGGAAGACAGTCGGGATCAACTGACATAACTGTTGCAACAACGCCGACATCGTTTCTCATATCCTTGGGGAAAAGAGGACGTACGGGACGGTCGATAACACGTGAGCAAAGAGTTGCCTTTTCTGATGCCTTTCCTTCTCTTCTCTGGAATGAGCCGGGGATTTTACCTACTGAATAGAGCTTTTCCTCGAAGTCAACTGACATAGGGAAGAAGTCAACGCCCTCTCTGGGCTTGTCTGCCATAGTAGCAGTACAAAGAACTTCTGTTTCACCGTAGCGGATAAGACATGAGCCGCCTGCGAGCTGAGCCATTTTACCTGTTTCAACTACAAGAGGTCTGCCTGCGAGTGTGGTTTCAAATTTTCTGAACTCGTTAAACATTTTTTAGTCTCCTTTATAAATTTATTTACAAAAGACCGTGGTTACTGTCAATGTACAATTCAAAAAAAACAAGTTTTGTGAATTCAGAATTCGGAATTCAGAGTTTTATGAGAACAGAAACCGGATACTTTTCCCGATTCCTATCAAGAAACAAACGGCATTTGTTTTGTTTGAATTGTACATTATACATTAACATTTTCCGAAAAAGGCACGGTCTTTGTTTTTCTGAAAAAAGAAATTTCGGGCGACAAAATAAATTTCGCCGCCCTTGACACTACCTTATTTACGAAGACCGAGCTTTGCAACAACAGCACGATATCTTTCGATGTCGTTCTTCTGAAGATAAGCAAGAAGGTTTCTTCTGTGACCAACCATCTTGAGAAGACCGCGTCTTGAATGATGGTCCTTCTTGTGCTCCTTAAGATGCTCGTTAAGGTCGTTGATTCTCTTTGTGAGAACAGCTATCTGCACTTCGGGAGAGCCTGTGTCGCCTTCGTGAGTAGCAAATTCAGCCATAATAGCCTGCTTTTCTGCCTGTGTCATTTTTTTCACCTCATTTTAATATTTACCCGAAATTCCCAGAGTGGGCAAAGGTGAGAACTGCCGTTTGGGCAGAATAACCCCATCTCCGAGAAACCGGACACTGTGCATTTTAGCACACCTTTTTCTAAATGTAAAGTGTTTTTTTGAAGAGTTTTACTTCACTTTTCATTTTTCCCCGTTTTTTCACTCCTTAATCCTCGCATTTGTGCCGAAAAGTGTAAAAGATATACAAAACTTTGTCAAAAAAATCACAAATTTCTACTCCTAAAACATAAAATGGTTGTTTACATTTTTAATATAAAGTGTTAGAATAGCATTTGGTTATAAACCCACCATTGTATTTTTATTTAGGAGGATATATTATGGCAAGAATGAAAAAGTCCATGGACGGTAACAATGCAGCCGCATATGTTTCCTACGCTTTTACAGAAGTAGCAGGTATTTATCCTATTACTCCTTCAAGCCCCATGGCAGACTATGTTGACATGTGGTCCGCACAGGGACTCAAGAACATCTTCGGCACAACTGTTAAGGTTGCTGAAATGCAGTCCGAAGCAGGTGCAGCAGGTACCGTTCACGGTTCACTCGCAGCAGGTGCTCTCACAACAACTTATACAGCTTCACAGGGACTTCTCCTTATGATTCCCAATATGTATAAGATTGCCGGCGAGCTTCTTCCCTCTGTTTTCCACGTTTCCGCACGTTGCGTAGCTTCTCACGCTCTTAACATCTTCGGCGATCATTCTG
>JAZNRX010000051.1:0-14615 GCA_045590915.1 Acutalibacteraceae bacterium
TCAGACCAGAAGATGGAACCCCAAAATGGCTCCCTATATCTTCACAGAAAGAAACGGAATTTACATCATCGACCTTCAGAAGACAGTTAAGAAGCTTGAAGAAGCTTACAACTTCATTCACGAAGTTGCTGCAGAAGGCGGAGAGATCCTTTTCGTAGGTACAAAGAAGCAGGCTATGGATTCCATCAAGGAAGAAGCAGAACGCTGCAATATGCCCTTCGTTAATGCACGTTGGCTCGGCGGTATGCTTACAAACTTCAGCACAATCAAGAGAAGAATCAAGAGACTTGAGCAGCTCAACAAGGTGGAAGAAGACGGCACATTCGATCTTCTCCCCAAGAAGGAAGTTATCAAGCTTAAGCTCGAAAGAGAAAAGCTCGAAAAGTTCATGGGCGGTATCACAGAAATGAAGAAGCAGCCCGCTGCTATGTTCATTGTTGACCCCAGAAAAGAAAGAATTGCAGTTCTCGAAGCAAAGAAGCTCGGTATTCCGATCGTTGCTATCGTTGACACAAACTGTGATCCCGATGAGGTTGATTATGTAATCCCCGGCAACGATGACGCTATCAGAGCTGTTAAGCTTATTGCAGGTGCAATGGCTGATGCTGTTATCGCAGGCAGACAGGGTGAAACTGCTCCCGAAGCAGAGGAAGCAGAAGTTGCTGAAGAAGCAAGCTTTGAAGAATAATTTTAATAGCCCGTACTCAGTGCGGGCTTGTTTTCAATAAAACACAATACAGGAGGAAATTAAAATGGCATTTACAGCTAAAGACGTACAGGCTCTTCGTGAAAAGACAGGCGTTGGTATGATGGACTGCAAGAAGGCTCTTGTAGAGACAGACGGCGACATCGACAAGGCTATTGATATTCTCAGAGAAAAAGGACTTGCTTCCGCTGCTAAGAAGGCAAGCCGTGTTGCAGCAGAAGGTATCGTTGCTACATGTAAGGATGACAAAGCAGGCGTTCTTGTTGAACTTAACTGTGAAACAGACTTCGTTGCAAAGGGTGCTCCCTTCGTAGAGCTTTCCGCTAAGGTTGCAAAGACTGTTCTTGCAGCTAAGCCCGCTGATGTTGAAGCTCTCCTTGCTACAAAGGCAGTAGATTCTGACAAGACTGTTGATGAAGAGGTTCAGGAGGTTTTCCTTGCTCTTCGTGAAAATATGAAAGTCAGAAGATTTGCTGTTGTTGAAGGTCACACTGCAACATATATTCACGCAGGCGGTTCCGTTGGCGTTATTGTTGCATTTGATACTGATGATGAAACAGCTTCAAAGGCAGAATTCAATGAAATGGGTAAGAATGTAGCAATGCAGGTTGCAGCTATGAGCCCCGAATATTTAAGCAAGAGCGATCTTTCAGCTGAAGAGCTTGCTAAGATGGAAAACATCACTGTTGAAAGTGCTCTCAACAAGCCCGATTCTCTTCCCGCTCCCATCCTCAACAGCCTTATTGCAGAGGTTATTGATACAAAGAAGTGGAACGATGAGGATGCTACTATCTATCAGGGACTTGATCAGCAGCAGAGAAAGAACTTCTTCAACTTCATTTCAAAGGAAGCTTATGCAGCACTTGCTGAAGCAGCAGTTGCAAAGAAGGCTGAAATCGTTGAAAACAAAATCTTCAACGGACTTGTTCAGGGCCGTCTTTCAAAGCAGCTCAAGGAAGTTTGTCTTCTTGAACAGGCATTTGTTCGTTCCGATCTCTTTGACGGCGATGTAAAGGGTTACGTTACATCAGTTGCAAAGGCTCTCGGTGCAGAAATTTCTGTTAAGAGCTTCACTCGTTTCGCAAAGGGCGAAGGCATTGAAAAGAAGGTTGACGATTTCGCAGCAGAAATCGCAAGCATGGTTAAATAAGATATTCGATTTAACGTATAAGGAGAGAAGCCGTTTGGTTTCTCTCTTTTTTTGCGGAAAAATCACCCTGTGCCGGTTTCACAGGGTGATAATTTATGTATTAAGCTATTAATAACCGTAATATTTGAGCCATTTTACGTATAACGGCATCCATTGGTCTGCAAGCGGCTGACTTTCGGCAATTCCCAGACCGTGTCCGCCATAAGGAAAAATGTGAAGTTCACAGGGGATTTTTGCTTTTATAAGTGAGGATGCAAAACGCAGTGAGCACTCGGGATTTACTGCAGTATCTTCCGCTGTGTGCCACAAAAATATCGGCGGCATATCGTCACGGACAATATTTTCTGAAGAAAGCGATTCAATCATATTTTCATTGGGATTTTCTCCCAACAGATTATAAAGTGTTCCCATATGCGTAATTTCAGGATTGAGAGAAGCCACTGCATAACAGGGAGCAGATGTATCAGGACGGGAGGAAACCGCATCAATTTCATCCCCGTTTTTTATTCCGTAGTCAAATCTCAATGCTGTCATACAGGTAAGATGTCCCCCTGCAGAAAATCCCATTGTGCCGATTTTTTCTTTGTCAATGCCCCATTTGTCAGCATTGTATCTTATAAGGCGTATTGCTCTTCTGGCATCCTCTTCCATGACAGGATGCTTATAAGGAGCAATTCTGTAATTGAGATATGCCGCAGAAATGCCGTTATCATTTAAATGTCTGCATATGGCATCGCCTTCATGGTCTATGCACACAAATCCGTAGCCGCCGCCGGGAATAACAAGCACACAGCCGTTCTTTTTACCGTTATCCAAAAAATATTCAGTAATTGAAGGCGGCTCCTGATTGAATTCAGAGTTAAAATAGGGAACCTCTTTTTCCCAAAGAAATATTTTGTTTTTCATATAATCACCTGTTATACGTTTTTTTTGATAATAGCATCAATATAAAATAATGTCAATCACTGTTAATCATGCATAAGCTCTGGAGTTCCGAGATGTGCTTTCCCGCATTCCTTCATCCTCATATTCGGCTCTTTTTTTTCGGGAAGAACACTTTGAAGTTCCGTGATTTTTTCGGAAGATAAAAGCACTGTAGAGCCCATAGCGGTGTCAGAAAAATCCATTACCTCTTCATTTCCCGCAAGAGCGGTATTTATTTCAATTTCCCTGAAAGCATTACTTCCATCGGAAATATATGAATAGATTTTTGTGTCGGCAAATCTTTCGGGAAGAGAAACATAGCATTTGCCGCTGCGGCTTCTTTTTACGGTTATCACGAAGTCTTTTTCACTCATTTCGCATCCCACGGAAAAGCCTCCCTCGGAAAACAGTGAAAACGAAACATTATGCTTTTCGGGAGTTGCAGGACATATTCGGATAATTCCCTCATGTGACTGTAAAAGGGAGTCGGTAACAGCTTTTGATATTACAGGAGTTGTTTCAAAATCAAAATGGGTAAAATCATCTGGGCACAGCATAAAGACTTCATTTGTATTTGTGTTATAAGGTCTGTACCATTGGCGGACTTCAAACGGGGGCTTGCAGGCAGGCTCGCCCTCTTCTGCATTGAAGCCGTTGGGATATGCCTGAAAATCGTCAAGCATTCCGTGTATGACCTTATACATTTCATCTGCCTTTCCCATTCTTGCAAAGGAAATTGCCATGGTATGCCATTGCATACCGCCGTTAAGAGGAACCTCCATAAGCCCCAATTGGTTTAGCATTACATTGAATTCCTTTGTGCCTTTGTCTTTTAACCCTAAAAGTCCCGCAGGATAAAGGGGTGAAAACTCAACATATGGAAACAGGCATTTTCCTTCAGGGATAAGATTTCTGTTACTGCCGCAGTGCCGTCTTTGTAAGGAGCTGTCCTTGTTTCTTCCGATTGAATAAACAAGACCGTTTTCAAGAGGTTTTTCACCTTTTTTATAACCGAAAAGGAGCTTTTCACCGTCCCAGTCATCATCAAGGTACATTTCAGTGAAGGTATAGTCGGGTAGATTTCTGAGAACATCTTCAATTTGCTCTTTCAATTCTCCCTCGGCGTATGGAAGATATGCGGGAAGAAGTGTTTTTATCATAACAAGGTCAGATAATGTATCATCCAAAAGATGAGTTCCTTCATAACCGCAGGTGTCATGAGTGTGATAAAGCCCGTCTTCCTCCTTTTGTAATAAATCAATATAATAAATTGCGGTTTCCTTCATTACGGGAAGTGCATATTCGTGTAAAAAGTTTTCGTCGCCCGTATATTTATAATGATTGAATAACTGCATTGCAATCTGCGAACCGGCGGAATGATTTTCAAGGGCATAGTCTGCACCTCTGCAATAACGGTCGGTTACATCATTATAAAATGCACCTTTTCTGCCCATAACCTTTTTGGAATAAAGCTTTGCAGTGTCAAGTCCGTTCCTTCGCATTTTATAATAGTTATCGGCAAGCTCACCGTGACCGACGGTATCAAGCGGAGCGTAAAGATGCTGCATGTTGTAATGAAAATAATAGTTCCACGGAACGAAATCGTGATAAAATCCCCACGGTCCCTGTATGAAATGCAAAGGATGGGAGCCTTTTGAGGCTGAGTTCATATAGTATAGGTAAAGATAGAAGTGGTTTTCGACATAGTCATCGGAAAGTGATATAAAAGAACGGTTCCAGAAGCTTTCCCAAGCCTTTTTGTGCTCGGAGAATATTTCATCAATATTCTTATCGGCAGTCTGATTTAATGCCTTTTTGCATTCTTCTTTTGCTGTTTTTGTATCTTCGCCTATGCGGATTGCATAATACACCGTGAAATTATGGGATTTGTTGCCACTGAGAGTAATTTTACCCTCATGGGAATTTCGTCTTTCTGTCCGTGTAGCTTTACTGTCAGCGATTATTTTCAGTCCGAGACAGAATTTTGTTGTGGTCACGTCCTGCATAACAAAAATGCTGTCATTTTCAACACTGACATCCGTGCCGTCAAGCCCCACCTCAGGTGCAAATCTCTGTTGCCAATACCAGCGCCACAAAGTTCTGCTTCCCCATCTTTTAAGTGTTATTTCCGGCGATGTTCCTTCATCGGATGTAATATTGAAGCTTATTGCAGTGACCTTTTCCTTTTCTGATGCAAAGGCTTTGAAATGTACCGCTCCGAAGGGTGTCTCGTTGTCGGAATAAGCCGTCGCATCAGACAGGGAGAGCCTCTGACAGAATTTTTTCTGATACATATAATCAAATATAGGACAGTCAAGCTTTATTACTATTTCTCCGCCGTGCTTGTTGAGAGTGTGAAGCTCCTCGTTGTTTGTGTTAAACCAGTCTTCACCCGGCCGCACACCTCTCGGAGCATCTTGCCATAGAGCCGATTTTCCTATATTGATGTGAACTCCGTCTTTTTCGAGCCATATAAGAGAGCCTGTATCACCGTCACCTATGGGGATTCCCGCAGTCGGCTTGTTCCACGGTGTGCCGAAAAACAAATCATGTGACGGCAGTCTTGAGGTGGTTGAAAAGCTCCACCTTTTATTTTTTGTATCAAAAAAAGTATTCATAACACTGCTCCTTTGCATCGGTCTGTTAAATACAGTATAAATTCAATATGCTTTTGATGCAACAAAAAAAAACGGCTTCTTTTTGAGAAAACCGTTTTTTGTGTAAATTATTTTTCACATTCGTATGTCGCGTAGGCTAAAATTCTGTTGTTTATAAAGTCAACGCCGTAAAGAACGAGAGTGTCATTGTAAACCTCAACAAGATATCCTTCGCTCATACCGGGGTCATTGCCTGACCAAAGAATCTGGAAGCCGTCGGTTGTTCTTGGTGATGAAACAGAAGAAACGTGGACAAAGGTTGCTCCATCTTCACCGTTTTTGGAAATGTTGAGATTTTCATTCATATACTGCATATGATATGCCCAGTGTGAATGGCCGTTGAAGAAGGTCACGTTGTCATAAGCCTTAAGGAGCTCCTTCAATCTCATTTCATCATTTGCACCGAGAGTATAGAAAAGAGGGTATGACCATCCGAGATTATTCTGCAAGTTGCCTGTTGCAGTAAAAGGATTGCTGTCATAATCTGAAAGGAATGTATGGAAGAAGAGATAAACGCTGTCCTCAGCATGCTCCTCAAGCCGTGCCTCAAGCCAGTCAAGCTGAGAGGGCTGTAAAAGAGAGTTGCAGATGAGACCGTAGTTGTTTGATGTCTGATTAAGGAAAATGAAGATATCGCCTGAGACTGGTTCTTTGTAAACGAAGTCCATAGCATTTTCGGAAACGTTGATAATATCATCAGAGCGGTTCTCTCCGTATGCTCCGGTGTTCATATATGCAAGCCAGTTCTCTTTTTTATACTCAGATCTCAAATCGTGGTTACCCGTAGTTGTATAAACGGGGAAATTATACTCAGATGTAATTGAGCTGAAGCTCATAAATGCATCCTTTTCGCCGTCGGTAGAGATATCACCGGGCATTGCTACGAGAGACACATCTGCTTTTTCAAAGAAATCAAGAGCAGTTGTAAGTGTGTAAGTTGCGACATCACTGCCGTTTTCCGTCTCATAACGGTTAAAATGAAGGTCACTTATACTGCCGAAGGAGTAGACCATTTCACCTCTGTCTGCTCTTTTTTCAAGAGGAATGTCAAAAATTTCAAGGGTTTCGCCGTCAAGTGTAACGAGAATGCTCGATGCACCGTCAGGAATGGCGGTGTAATCAGGAAGATCAATGCTTCCTTCTCCGAAGTATGTGTTTATTGCTGCAAATTCACTGTATTCAATCTCACTTTCACCGAGAGAAAATGTGAGTCTGTTGAATTCATTGTCTGCCCAGTAAAGCTTGAATTCGCCGTCAGTTGTTGTGGTAATTTTAATCAGTGCATCGGCAGAGCCTTTTTCGGTATTGATATATTCAATTTCGGTGGATGAAATCATATCATCGGAAAAACCGGGAATATCAACGGAAATATTGAATAATGTAAACAGTGACGCGAGAAATGTTGCGAGAATTTTAACAATAAGCGAGTACATGTTTATCTTCCTTTTTTCTTTTTTAATATTATACTTTATTCGGAATTATATGTCAATTTTTTCTTTTTTCATTTTTTTCATTTCACCGCCGAAAACAAAAAGGAATATAATTGCAGATGAAATGATTGAAATTGTATCAGAAACAGGCTCTGCAAGGAAAACAGCAAAAACCTTGTCGTCAAAGAAATTCGGAAGTATAAATATCAGAGGAACAAGAAGAATAAGCTTTCTCAGACATGCAATAAAGAGAGATGCTTTCGCTTTCCCTATGGACACAAGGCCTTGCTGAACTGTCATCTGAATGAAGAAAAAGCCTGTAGCACCTACATACACCCGCAAGAGATTGAAGTTATCCAGAAGTGCGGCTTCATCGGTAAATATCCCCATAAGAAGCTTCGGGAAAATCTGAACGATAAGCCAGAAGGTGAGAAGATATGTGCCTGATGCGAAAAGCATTGTTTTGCAGGCTTTTATGCATCTGTCGGGATTTTTTGCTCCGTAATTGAAGCTGATAACAGGTTGTGTGCCCATTCCGATGCCCTGTGCGGGAAGCCATATCACCTGCATAACGGTAGCGGCGACCGTCATAGTTCCGACGGCAATGTCTCCTCCGTATTTCTGCAGTGATGAATTAAAGGCTATGTTTATAACAGCCTCAGTGCTTTGCATAATAAAGGGAGCAAGTCCCAATGCAAGACAGGGGAGAAGAAGTTTCAGGTCGGGCTTCATATTTTTTAATGAAATTTTGAGTTTTGTTATTTTTCCTGTGAGAAATAAAAGAGTCCATATTGCCGAAACTCCCTGTGAAATAACCGTTGCAACAGCGGCACCCTTTACTCCCATATCAAAGACAAAAATAAAAACGGGATCAAGGACAATATTCAGAAAAGCACCTATAAGAACGGTTATCATACTGTAAAATGTGAAGCCTTGAGTGGATATAAAAAGGTTAAGCCCGAGAGAAATCATAACAAAAACCGATCCGAGAATATATGTGCTTATATAGTCAAGGGCATATCCTATTGTTTCGTCAGATGCTCCGAATATCCAAAGCAGCTTTTCGGCGGATAATGAAAAGCACACTGTAAGAACAACGGACAGTATAATTAATGCAGAAAAACAGCTTCCGAGTATTTTTTCGGCGGAAGAATTATCACCCTTTCCCATGAAAATTGCCGCCCTCGGAGCTCCGCCTTGTGCAATCAGCATTGTAAAAGCACTTGCAAGACAGACAATGGGAAAGCAAAGTCCCACGCCCGTAAGGGCGGTGGCACCCACATTCTCCATATGACCTATATAAATCCTGTCAACTATGTTGTAGAGAAGATTTACAAGCTGTGCGATAACAGCAGGGACGGCAAGAGAAAGTATAAGCCTTCCGACAGGTGCCGTTGCAAGCTTGTTTGTTGAAACATTATTTGACATAATTTCACCATCTTTCAAGTAAATTATCTACGGATTTTCAGATTTGTCAAAGAAGCACCGACTTGTCGGTACGATGCAGATGCCTTACGTCTCCCGTGAAGCACTCACTGTCGCTCGCATGAAGCAAAGCGTGTGTAATGTTTTCCGTACACCGCAGGTGTGCTTCATATGGCAAAGCTCTGCTTCATTTTTTTATGTGCAAAGCACGCTTCATTGACAAAAATAAAAGCACTTCTTGCGAAGTGCTTTTATTTTTGGCGGAGTAGGAGAGACTCGAACTCTCGCGCCGGTTACCCGGCCTACGCCCTTAGCAGGGGCGCCTCGTCACCAACTTGAGTACTGCTCCAAATTGATAATCGGGTTACGATTTATTCAAATAAAAAAAATGGCGGAGAGAGTGGGATTCGAACCCACGGTACCCGTAAGAGTACGACGGTTTTCAAGACCGTTCCGTTATGACCGCTTCGGTATCTCTCCAATTAGCATTTGATATATTATCATAAGAAAACATTCTTGTCAAGGGTTTTTACGGTATAAAAAAATTTTTTTATACTTTTTCGGATAAGTGTAGAGAAAGTCGTTTAAGTGTTGTCTTTAATCGGGAATAATGATAGAATAAAATTAAAGCACAAGTGAAAGGAAGGTTATTTATGAAAAAGAAAGCGGATTTCTCAAAAATTAAATCATATGAGCTTATTCCGTCACAAAATGCTATGTATCTGATGTATAAATTCGGTATTCATAAATGTCAGGCTCAGATTCCCACTTCTGTTACATTGGAGCGCAGTCTTGATTTTAATCTGCTTCAAAGAGCCTTCAATATTGAAATTGAACGAAATGACAGTCTCCGACTTCGCTTTATGAAAGAAAAAGGCAGTGTCAGACAGTATTTTATAGGAAAGTATGATTATAAGGTTCCCGTAAAATACTTTTTTTCATTGGATGAACAGGAGGCATTTTTTGAAAAGGATGCACCGGTTCCGGTTGCTTTTCTGAAGGATGAAACATACAGAATTTATTTTTTCAGAACTGCACATAAGGGCTGCGGTATATATACTAATTTCTCACATCTTATTACCGATGCGGCGGGAATTGTGAATTTCTATCTTGATTTATTGAGGGTTTATGATTCTCTTGAACAAAATTACGCCCTGCCGGCACCTCTTGACAGATATGAGGACTATATTGTAAAACAGCTTGAAGAACAAAAAAATGAAAAGAAAAACGAAAAGCATGAAGCATTTTTCCGTGAGTATTTTTCCAAGGGCGGAGAACCGTTTTATGCAGGCGTGCACGGTCCCGAGCTTCTTGAAAACTTCAGAAAGAAGAAGAAAAATCCGAATCTGAGAGTGCCGATGGCATATAATCCTCTGCACGATAAATGCGATATGCTCACATTCAGTGTATCAAAGAAAGAAACGGATAAAATCTTTGAGTTCTGCACCAACAGATGTATAAGCCCCGAAAGTGTTTTTCAGGCAGGTCTTCGTACATTCTGCTCTGCAATCAATTTCAGAACAGATGATGTGTGTATGATGGCTGTATGCTCCAACCGTTCGGGGCTTAAAGAAAAAAATATGTCCGGTTGTATGGCACAGCCGCTGATTCTTCGTACTATTATTCCCGAAGATATGTCCTTTGCCGATGCCGTTGCAAGTATTACAAGAACGAGAACTGAGCTTTACCGCCATTCAAGATACCCATATACAATGGCGCGGGATATGTTCCTTTCTATGTATAACTTCAATCCGATTCAGGGTGCCAATTCAATGATGTTTTCATGGATTCCGCTTCCTGTGGGAATGGAAATTCCCTATATAACCGATTTCAGAACATATAATCTCAGAAGCTATTTCACTCCGCTTTACACGATCATATGCCCCGATATACAAAGCGGCGGAATTAAAGTGTATTATATGTATCGTACAAAGCTTTCAACAGCACAACAAATTGAAAAGCTTCACAAAAACACTGTTGATATAATAATTAAAGGCATAAATAATCCTGAAACAAAAATTGCAGAAATTCTTGACGGTGTTAAATAATACAAGAATTGCATATGAAATTGTTGACATTTTATTTCTGAAATGGTAAAATGATTTTGTGAATATTTTGTGAATGAAAGGAAAATGCAAAATGAAAAAATTTATATCGGTTATACTTGTTATGACTCTTATTTTTGCAATTATGGCTCCTTTAGCTTCGGCTGCAGGCTATGAAAAGCTTCCTATTATTTATATCCGCGGAAACGGAGAACCGCTTTATTATGAGGATGGAACCAAGCTTGTTGCAAGCTTTGATGATATATCATTTGGTGACAGCTCTGAAGAAGGCGAAGAGGCCGATGTTACAAAGGATAAAATCGTTGATGCTGCCGTAAATATTCTCAAACCCTTTGTTCTTGAAGGTATGGTTTTTGATAACTGGGATAACTACGGCAAGGCAGTTTACGATGAATTGGTTCCTCTTTTTGGTGAAGATGCAGGTCTTGATGAAAACGGAAATGCAAAAAAAGGTACCGGTGTCGATAAGACAAAGCTTGCAAATTCAGAAGCAAATTCAAATAGTGCTTGGTTATATAATACCAAT
This sequence comes from Acutalibacteraceae bacterium, assembly GCA_045590915.1. Lineage (GTDB taxonomy): Bacteria > Bacillota > Clostridia > Oscillospirales > Acutalibacteraceae > RUG806. The sequence continues at coordinate 10,885 of JAZNRX010000051.1, forward strand.
CAGGAGTATGAATTCTGTTTCGACTGGCGACTTTCTCCTTATGACCATGTTGACAGACTGCATACATATATTACCAATATAATGAGGGCAACGGGAAAAACTCAGGTTAATATTTACGGCAGATGTCTCGGCGGCGGTCTCCTTATGGCTTATCTTGAAAGGTACGGACATCTCGGTCATATCAAGAATGTTATGTTCGTTGATATTCTTTCAAACGAAGCAAACTGTATTTCTAAGGCTCTCAGCGGAAAAATGGAATTTGATGCTGATTATCTTGAGAAGTATCTCGCTCAGGTAGACTATTTAGGTAAAGCAAATCTCGGTGTCGGTTTTGCTTTTACTGATGTTCTTAATGAAATTGTCTTCAAGACAATGGATTTCTTCAATCAGATTACCGTAACTGATAAGCTTCTTGACGGTGTTGAAGATCTTTATGCAAAGCTTTATAAGGCTCTTATCCCTGCAATTATGCACGCATCAGGTATGGCAACACAGGTAAACTATTGGACATGTGTTGCAGAAGAGGATATGGATCAGGCTCTTGCAATTATGTTCCCTGAAAAAGACGGCATCAAAGAAAAGTATAAAGTACTTATTGATAAGATCCTTTATTACAGAGAGCACGTTTCTTCTGACCTTAAGGGCTTCTATGACACTCTCACCGAAAATCAGATTTATTTTGGTTTTACAACCAAATACGGTTTCCTTAATGCTCCTTATGCAAAGGATGCTCAGCTTCCCAGTGACTCACTTGTAAGTCTCACACATGCTTCCTTCGGTGCAACTACAGCTCCCATCGGCACAGTTTTATCCGATGATTATGTAAATGCACGTATAGCTGAAGGCAAAGGTAAATATATTTCTCTTGACAGAGTGGTTGACCTTTCAACTGCTTATGCTCCTGACAGAACATGGGTTCTTAAAAATGCTCACCACGACTCAAGCGATACCGTTATGCCCATTATCAAGGAATTCCTTAACGGAACAAATCAGACTGTCGATACTGTAACATCAGGCACACAGTTTATGGTGTATGATCTTGCAACTAACACAGCAGCACCTATGACTGAAGATAATTGCGGCGACCTTGAGTTTATGGAAATCGCATCAGAAAAGACAACACCCTTCTCAATCCTCACAGCCTTCTTTAATTTCATTTCAATGCTTATTGATGTATTAAGCAGTGTATTTGAAGGAAACTTTGACCTCGGAAGTCTTTTTGGCTAAAAAGATGATAACAATTTATATCAAAAGGCACTCTCTTTTTTCAGGAGAGTGCCCTTTTTTTATATATAAGAAATTGCTCGTATTGTGAGCAATTTACATATATCAAGAAACATCTTGTTCCTCCCCACGGGATTGGGTGTAGGGCGGGATAAATCGAGAGGTTTTTTGTATCACTGTTCAGAATAATATTTCCGGAAATGCAGCAAAAAGCTTATCAGCTTTCATTTGAAACAATATAAGTGTTACAAAAAGCAGTTATGAAAGGTTCAGAAAGGAACAGTTTTAGGCAATTGGTTTAATTCGTTATTAAACGGCAAATGATTAATTTTCTATGTTGGAAAATTGTATGCAAAAATATTACAATATGTTCAAAAACTGTTTACATGTTGACTCATATATTGTTCTATATTAAAATATAAACATAAAACATATTAAGGAGTGAACGATATGAAAAAAGTACTTTCTTTTTTACTTGTTTTTTCTCTTTGTTTTGCGTTAATAGCACCGATTGCTTATGCTTCCGGTTATGAAAGACTTCCTATTGTCTATATCCGCGGAAACGGTGAACAAATCTGCGATGCTGAAGGCAATCGTCTTGCAACCGGGTTTGATAATATGAGCCTCGGCGGAGAGGATGAAGAATCTGATTCTACAGACAAAATTGTAGAAGCTGTTGTCAATATTCTTAAGCCTTTTGTTTTAGAGGGAATGCTTTTCAATCAGTGGGATAATTACGGAAAGGCTATTTATGATGAAATTTCACCTTTGTTCAAGGATTCCGGACTTGATGAAAACGGTAACCCGAAAAATGGTACCGGTGTTTCCAGGGAGGAGCTTGAAGCATCAACTGCACAGTCTAAGACTCCCGATCATTACATTTATAATCATGACTATAATTTTGTGTATGACTGGAGACTTTCTCCTTATGATCATGTTGACAGACTTCATCAGTTTGTGCTTGATATAATGGAAGCGACCGGTAAAACGCAGATAAATATGTACGCAAGATGTATAGGCGGCAGCTTGCTTATGGCATACCTTGAAAAATACGGTCACCTCGGATATGTAAAGAATGTTATGTTTGTTGAAGTTCTTTCCAATGGTGCAACCATTGTTTCCAAATCCTTCAGCGGTAAGGTTGAGTTTGATTCTTCGCTTATAGAAAAATATCTCGGACAGCTTGATTATTGCGGAAGAAACGATGTAGGTACGGGCTTTGAGTTTTCTGTATTACTTAACGAAATTGTTTTCAAAACAATGGATTACTTTAATCAGATTCACGCAACAGATATTGCACTTGGCGGTGTTGAAATGCTTTATGAACGGCTGTATGAGGCTCTTATCCCCGCAATTCTTCATGCATCCGGATTGGCTACTCAGGCTAACTTTTGGACTTGTGTTGCAGAAGAGGATATGGATGAAGCCCTGACACTTGTTTTTGGTGAACAAGATTCTGAGCTTCGTATAAAGTATAAAGGGCTCCTTGATAAAATATTTTACTACAGAGAGCACATTTCTTCCGATTTAACAGGTTTCTATAACAGCCTTAAGGAAAAGGGAATACATTTTGGTTTTACAGCAAAGTACGGTTTTCTTAATGCTCCGTTTACAGAGGATGCAGATATTCAGTCTGACTCCCTCGTGAGTCTTGAGCATGCAACCTTTGGTGCTACTTCTGCAAATATTGGCGAAACTCTTTCTGATGAATATATTCGTGCGCGTATTGCAGAGGGAAAGGGCAAATATATTTCCGCAGATAAGGTTGTTGACCTTTCAACTGCATATTCTCCGGAAACAACGTGGGTTTTCAAAAATGCTCATCACGATTATCTGGCTCCGTGTATGGATATAATCCGCGGTTTTCTTAACGGAACAAATGAGACGGTTGATACAGTAAGCAACGGTGTGTATTTTATGATTTATGATGATGTTGCTGCGACTATGTATCCTATGACTGAGAATAATTGCGGTTCACTTGAATTTATGGAAATAGGTGAAGAAAAGCCCACAATTATAACTGCATTCAAAGCGTTTATTGAATTTTATAAGATGTTGTTCAGTCTTATTGTAAAGCTTTTTTCAGGCGAATTGGATATTGGCGGTTTGTTTTCTGATATTTAATGAACCGTGTAATTCTAAACGGTGCTTATTAAAAGTGCTTTTATACAGAAACTCATACAAAAAGCAAGAGACTAATACTGTTTTGTTTTTCAAAAGTACACATACAGTATGTTGAGCAGCAAGGAAAACTTATCAGTTAAAATACAAAACTGTATAATTTTTGATTTATGACTAAAACATAGGGGACTGCAGACTGAAATGTCTGCAGTCCCCGTATTTCTTTTACAGAAGCGTTTTTGTAAAGCAAATAAATTGAATATTCACTAAAAAATGTATTTTTGAAGTGCTGTGTAAAATTGGCTTCTGAGGTTGGTTCGGTATACGTTTTGTAGCTATTTATTAAGTATTAAATTTGGTGTTTTGTAACTTTAGTGTATACTTAT
>JAZNRX010000052.1:0-25664 GCA_045590915.1 Acutalibacteraceae bacterium
CAGAAGAGAAACAGCATTTGACATCAAGAGACTTATCGAAATAGGCAGTTATCGTGGTGTTCGTCACCGTAAGGGACTTCCCGTAAGAGGTCAGCGTTCAAAGACAAACGCTCGTACACGTAAGGGTCCCAAGAAGACAATTGCTAACAAGAAGAAGTAAGGAGGAGTATCAGTATGGCTAAAGCAGTAGCTAAAAAAGGCGCAACACGTAAGCGTCGTGAGCGTAAGAATATTGATCGTGGTGCTGTACACATTCAGTCCACATTCAATAACACAATCGTAACTATTTCTGATACTCAGGGCAATACCGTTTCATGGGCATCTGCCGGTGAAATGGGCTTCAGAGGATCAAGAAAGTCCACTCCCTTTGCAGCACAGACAGCTGCTGAAACAGCTGCTAAGATTGCAATGGAACATGGTATGAAGACCGTTGAGGTTTATGTTAAGGGTCCCGGACAGGGCAGAGAAGCAGCAATCCGTGCTCTTCAGACTGCAGGTCTTGAAGTTACAATGATTAAGGATGTAACTCCCATTCCTCACAACGGCTGCCGTCCTCCCAAGAGAAGACGTGTATAATAATAACAGGAGGTAACGTAAACTATGGCAAGATATACCGGTGCGGTATGTAAGCTTTGCCGCCGTGAAGGCAAGAAGCTCTTCTTAAAGGGCGAAAGATGCTACACAGGCAAGTGTGCTATTGAACGCCGCAACTATGCACCCGGCCAGCACGGTCAGGGCCGTAAAAAGTCTTCCGAATACGGAACACAGCTCCGTGCAAAGCAGACCGCAAGAAGATATTATGGTATAAACGAAGTTCAGTTCAGCAAGTATTTTGAAATGGCAGAAAAGCAGGTTGGTATGACAGGTGAAAACCTTCTTCGTATCTGCGAAAGCCGTCTTGATAACATTGTTTATCTTTTAGGATGGGCTTCCTCCCGTGCTGAAGCAAGACAGCTTGTTACTCATGGTCATTTCGCAATCAATGATAAGAAGGTTGACATTCCTTCATATCTTTGCAAGGCCGGCGAAGTAGTTTCCATAAAGAAGGCAAGTCTTGACAGCGACAAGTTCAAGGCAGTGCTTGAAGCAAACGCATCAAGACCTGTTCCCCAGTGGCTTGAAGCAAATGCAGAAACATATACAGCTAAGATAGTTGCTCTTCCCGACAGAGATCAGATCTTTGTTCCCGTAGAAGAACACCTTATCGTTGAGTTCTATTCAAAATAATTGAACTGTTGTATTTATGTTTTTATTTTCGGCACAGAATTCTATCAATTCTGTAATTACAAGGAGTGTATTTGAATGATAGGCATAGAAAGACCCAGTATAACAACTGTTGACCTGAGTGAAAACGGTTCTCACGGTAAGTTTGTCCTTGAACCCCTTGAAAGAGGCTACGGTACAACACTCGGTAACAGTCTTCGCCGTGTTCTTTTGTCATCACTCACAGGTTATGCCATCACATCTGTTAAGATAAATGGTGTACTTCACGAGTTTTCGAGCATAGAAGGAGTAAAAGAGGATGTAACTGAGATTGTTCTCAACTTAAAGGGTGTTATCCTCAAAATTCACGGTAACGAGCCTAAGAACCTTTACATTGATGTAAGCGGTGCTACCCAAATCACCGCAGGTGATATTCAGGCTGATTCCGAAGTTGAGATTATCAATCCCGATTGGCATATTGCTACTCTCAGTTCTGATGCACATGTCAGAATGGAGCTTACCGCAGGAATGGGTAAGGGTTATGTTTCGGCTGAAAAGAACAAGACGATTCTTAACCAGAACAATGCAAGCATCGGTGTTATAGCAATCGACTCTATCTACACTCCTGTTGCTAATGTAAACTATACAGTAGAGGATGTCCGTGTCGGTGACATTACTGACTATGACAAATTAACTCTCGAAGTAAGAACAAACGGTACACTTTCCGCACAGGAAGCTGTTTCGTTTGCAGCCAAGATTCTCAACGAACATCTCAATCTCTTTGTTGACCTTTCTGAAGAAGCAAGCAACGTTGAGGTTATGGTCGTTAAGGATACAGATTCCAACAAGCAGACATTAGAGATGACCGTTGAGGAACTTGACCTTTCTGTTCGTTCCTTCAATTGTCTCAAGAGAGCGAATATTCACAAGGTTGGCGATCTGATAGAAAAGACTGAGGATGATATGATGAAAGTCAGAAATCTCGGCAAGAAATCTCTTGATGAGGTTATTGCAAAGCTTGCTCAGTTTGGTTTATCTCTTCGTCAGGAGGATGAATAATCCTTTAATTCTAACCTATAAAGGTATTAAGGAGTGATTTTAAATGCCCGGAACCAGAAAGCTCGGCAGACCTACTGATCATCGTAGAGCTATGATGAGAGCTATGGTAACTTACCTTTTGGAAAATGGCAAAATTGAAACTACCGTTACAAGAGCTAAGGAAGTTCGTGCTATTACCGAGAAAATGATTACTCTCGCTAAGGTAAACTCCCTTCATAATAGAAGACAGGCAATGGCTTACATCACAAAGGAAGACGTTGTTAAGAAGCTCTTTGATGAAGTTGCACCTAAGTATGCAGACGTTAAGGGTGGTTATTGCCGCATTATCAAGACAGGTCCCCGTCGTGGTGACGCTGCTGAAATGTGCATAATCGAACTCATCTGAGTTGACAGCCAAAAGCAAAGTTTATAAAATGCGGAGCACCGAAAGGTGTTCCGTTTTTTTTAATTTTCGATTAAGATTGTTTTTCCCTCATTGACAGTCCAAATTCTGACAGATACAATGTAATTGACAGTAAATCAGTAATGCGAGGGGATTATTGTGAATAAAAAGCTTTCAAAAGTTGCACTTATATTGATAGCGTTAATAAATATTCCGTATTTATTACTTTTAATCAGCGGTTTGGAGCCTAATCCTGTTGGCAGTGAAATAGTAGCTTATAATACCCGTTTCGTAATAATTTACCCTGTGATTTTAATATTTCTGTGTGTTGCCGGACTTTTTGTAAAAGAAAAACACATAGATATATATAGAAAATGTTCTAAGATTTTTGCAGTTTTGAGAGTTATCGGCGGAGAATTCGGCATTTTCTGGCTTACCTTTTTTCAAAAAAAAGGCGATATCAACCCATTAGATATTTTAAAAGAGGCAGATAAACAAATGCTGATTTTATGGCTTGGAATAGTATTCTTGCTGTTTGTTTTACCGCTTATGTCTCATATTGCAGTTCTGGGGTGCTTTGAATACGGCCTCAGAAAAGAAATGCGAATGAAAAATCTTCGGATATATAAAATACTATTTATCTGTCTGTTAATTGTAATGTTAATCGCTGTTTCAGCTATGGTCATAGTAAATTTTCAGATGATGTGTTGAGTGAGATATAGAAACAAATCAATTAAAGCTTAAAGGTATGCGGTGAAAAAAGACAAAAGCTGTTGTGCAAAATTACATATTTTGACAATATTTTATGTTGACAATTAACAACCTAAGTATTATACTTATATCTCGGTGCGGTAAACGTGCCGAGTTTTTTTGCGGAGAAATTATATGACAAATATATTATCTTTTATAAAAAAGAATACAGTTATGGAGATTGCACTGGTTGCCGCAGTTGTAACAATGTTTTTTGTTCCTGTTGACAAGGAATATCTCAGCTATTTTGATTTTAAGACACTTTCCTGTCTTTTCTGTGTTCTTGCAGTTGTATGTGCATTGAAGCATATCAATTTCTTTTATATTCTTGCAAGAAAAATAGTTGAAAGCTTCAGAAATATAAGGTATTGTGTGCTGTCTCTTGTATATATTACCTTTATCGGCTCAATGCTTATTGCAAATGATATGGCACTTTTAACCTTTTTGCCCTTGGGTTATTTTATTCTTGATGCCACAAATCAGAGAAAGCACATGGCGTTTACCTTCATTATGCAGAATATTGCCGCAAATCTTGGGGGGATGCTCACCCCTTTCGGAAATCCCCAGAACTTATATCTTTATACAAAGTTTAATATTCCCAACGGTGAATTTGTGAGCATTATGCTTCCGCCTTTTATTATTTCGGTTATCATAATAACAGTTTGCTGTTTAGTTTTTGTTAAAAGTGAAAAGCTTGAAATTACAGGCGAGCCCATAAAACTTGACTATAAAAGAGCGGGACTTTATCTTGCTTTATTTATTCTTTCAATAGCAATAGTTTTCAGAACTGTTCCTTATGTTATCGGTCTCATTGTCATTCCGGCAGTTCTTCTTGTATTTGACCGTAAAGCTCTTAAAGAGGTTGACTATCCTTTGCTTCTGACCTTTGTATTTTTCTTTGTTTTTGCAGGAAATATGGCAAGAATTGATGTAATCCGTGAGGTATTTTCTTTCCTTCTCAATAAGAGCGTACTTCTGTTCAGTGTGGTTTCCTGTCAGTTTATAAGCAATGTGCCATCGGCAATACTTTTATCACAGTTTACTGAAAATTATCCCGAGCTTCTTCTTGGTGTAAATATCGGCGGTGTAGGAACACTTATATCATCTCTTGCATCCCTTATAACATTCAGAGAATATCATAAGCATAATCCTAAGAAGACACTTTATTATGTGGGTATGTTTTCACTTTTTAATTTCGGTTTCCTGTTTTTGCTTTCAGGAATTGAAATGGTAATTATATAAGCTTTCATAAAATCTACAGTATTGATGAGGTTGGAAAAGCGGTTACCTTAAGCGGTCACTCATATGTCGGATCGCTTTGAAATATTCCTGCCTGAAGGCGTAAAAGCCTTTGTCATTATTTTTGTGAAGCATCATAAGAGTAAATTTTTTCTCACACAAACAAAACGAGAGGTAATACGGCAAAAAATCCGTATTACCTCTTTTTGTGTTCTCATTAGTGTCACAGCTTTATTCGTCTTCTGCGGAAGGGAAGTCTATAAATTTATTTGATTCGGTTACTGCATCTGAAATTTTGTTGCAGGTTCCTGCTGTCAGCGGAATCTGACCGTTTTCGTCCGTGACATCAAGAATTGCATCAAAGCGGATGGAATAGGCTTTTTCAAAATTGCTGTGAACAGACTGCATACCGTTTATTCCTTTTGTTATTTCTGTCGCTTTTCTGAGCTCTATTGTTGCAAAAACAGTATAGGAAACAAAATCCTCATAATTTCTGTTTTTAAGAGCCTCATTGGCGGCAAAATCGTAGGAAGCAATATTTTCAATAAGCGGTTTAAGATTATTTTCTGTATCGGAAATTATATTTTTATCGGCACCGCAAGCGGTACATTTTCCGTAATCATTAAAAATATGCTCACCCTTTGCGAAGACTTTTTCATTACATATCATACATTTTCCTGTGCTGTAACAATTCTTGTCCTCTTGAATATGGTGAGCCTTCTGTGTCTGCAGGCTGAAGCTTTTTCCTGTCTGGGTACAGGTGAAGGTAAAGCTTCCGCCGTTTTCACAGGTGGCATTTTCATCGGGGAAAATAACATAGCTGTGGTAAACAGTTTCTTCAAGTCCCACTGCAGTACGAAGTGTGTGGCGGGCATCCGATACGGAAATTTTGTTGTCATAATCAGTGTTTGCAAGGGGAAGAACTGAAAAATCCAAGCTCTCAAGTCCCACTGATGCACGAAGAATTATTCTCGCATCAAGTACCGTAACCTTGCCGTCGGCATTTACATCACCTGCAAGGAAAAGCATCGGCTCCGAAGGATAGACTGATTTTCCGTTTTTTACAAAAAATGTTCTTGTGGCGGTGTGTGAGCTATTTTCTGCATTAATTTTATAGTCTATTGTTATTGTATCCGTATCAGAAAAGGCATCAACCGAAGTCAATGTTATATTCAGAAGCCGGAAATCATCATCACTTGAAAAGCCATGAAGAAAGAAACCCGAGAAGCTGATTTTTTCAGCTGATGTATCACTGAAAAATGTAAAATAGTTTATATCTGTCTCAAGATTTTCGGGGAAATCTTCAAAGGAAACGCTGTATTTTTCACTGTCTGTGTTTTCTGTAGAGCTGTCCTTTATCTGAATTCTGTTTTTATCAATAAAAAGCTTTATATCAATGTCCGTGATTTTTTCGGGTGAATTTATATATATAGCCACAGTACAAAGGTTTTCGTCAGCTTCTATTGATGCAGTAAGGTCATTTTCGGAGGCACTTGAGGAAATACAGAAAACGAGCATTGAAAAAGCTATACATAATAAAGTAAATATACATTTTTTTATGTTGTTCTTCATATTTCGCACCTCCGTTAAAAAATATAGCCTCCGTTTTTAGCGGAGGCTCAGATTATTCAGATGGCTCTGATAAGCTCCTGGATAAGAACATAAAGCAATGAGTCGGTAAAAGCCTTAATGAACTTTTCGATGATGCTCTTGTTCTGTTCATTGAATTCAAGAGGTTCTTCACCGTTGTCTATTGTGAGAGCCTGTGTAACAGTAATACCGCCTTCGCTGATGATTTCTGCACGAACATAAAGGAAATCCTCAGCACCATCGATTGTATCGAGGTCAAGTGTGTATTCACCGTCAGTCATAGCACCCTTATAAATTACCTTGCCGTTTGCAATCCACTGAATAGTTTCAGCATCAGTTGCTTCAACAGTTATCTTATGACCGTCAACAACGACCTTTGTGAACATGGGATATTTGAGATCTGTGTTTGCTGCATCAATGGGCTTTTCGGGACCGATTTCAAAATCACTTGCTCTGAGGGATCTTGTTGTGGAGAAAAATGCACCGTTTGTCATAGTTTCTCTGATGTGATCAACATCGTTTTCTTCCATCATAAAGGTCATGAATGAAGTATCGATATTGTTTTCATCGTGTGCATCGGTGTTTGCATAGCCAAGAATTGTTTTGCCGTAGGGAAGAGAATACATAAGCATATTGTCCCAAAGAACTCTGTCGTAGCCTGTAGGACCGTTATCCTCGTTGAATACCTCAATGCCGTAGCAGGAGTCATATTTAAGAATAATATCTGTAAGGAAAGCAATGTTTTCGGGATCGTTTACTGCTTCGGGATTGGAGTTTGAATCAAGCCAGTCACCGGGGTGGTTGATATGGGAAATACCACCGTTTTCATCGGCAAACTTAACAGCTTCCTCAAAAGCATTTTCACCGCCGCGGAATCCGGTTCCCACACCTTCGGGAAGGAAATAACCGTTAACATGGCACTTTGTAAGAGTAAGATCGTTGAGCTCGTTAGCACCGACAACGCAAGTCATTTTCTTACCTCTGTTGTTATATGTGCCTGTAATCATACCCTCATATTCTTCGTCGGTAAGCGTTGTCTGCTTATTTCCGAGGATGAACTGATAGTTGTAAAGGAAGGGATATTTGGGTGTTCTGTTCCATTCAACACCGGTAACACCGTGGTCGGCATTTGCAAGAAAATCAAAGCCCTGTGCGTAATATGCCTTTACCATTGTTGCAAGGTCAACATCTGCATCGGAATATGTTGTGTGTGAATGAAGTGTTCCTTTGTATGCACCCCATGCACCGTCACCCTCCCAGATTACATCCTCATAGGGAGAAACAATAACATAATCGTTTCCTGCTGCAGAAACAGCGATGATTCCAAGGGGTAAAACCATTAACATTGTTAATAAAACGCAGAGTAATTTTTTTGCTTTTTTCATTTTTCTCTTTGCCTCCTGAATTATTATTAATAATATAATACTAAATTTTACTTTATAAGTCAATAAATTTGTATGTTATTCCTCTGTGAGTTTTTCAGGATCGGGAAGATCCACAACCGTGAAATCTCTGTCCATTGCAGGAATAATTTTTTTTATGAGGTCATCTGTTGAAAGCTTAAGTGTTGATGTGTTTATACAAGGATGAACGCCGATGAATGGGAGGGACAGCAAATCCTTGTCTATCAGCAGCTTTACTTCTTTTTTTGTGTCATTCAACAATCCCATAACACTGACGGAGCCGGGGGTTATATCAAGATATTTTTCCATATTCTCAGGGGAGCCGAAGGAAAGTCTTGATGAATTTATCTGCTTTGAAAGGAATTTTGTTTTGAAGGCTTTTTTGCCCGGCATCAGAAGAAGATAGAAGGATGTTGCCTGTGAATTGCATAAAAACAGGTTTTTGCATATATCTGCACCCAGCTTTTCTTCTATTTCTCTGCAGATTTCCATAGTGTCTGCAGTATCGTGGTCAAGTCCCGTAAACTTAACTTCTGTTGTGTTAAGAAAATCGTAAACCTTTATTTCTTTTTGGAGTCTTCCTGTTATATCGGGCTGACCTCTGAAGATTTCTGAAATGTTCATTCTTTGATGTCCTCTGCTATTTTCATTAATTTTTTGAAGCGGTGATTTACACCTGAAACTGTCAGCTTCTGCGAAAGAATTCTTGCAATTTCGGAATTGCTTTTTTCGGGATTTTTTAGTCTCACCTCGGCAATTTCTTTAAGCTCGGCGGGGAGACTGTTGAATTTTCCTTTTTCTTTTATGAAATTTATGGCATCAAGCTGTTTTCCTGCCGCCTTGACAGTCCGTATAAGATTAGCCTGATCACAGTTTACCTTCCTGTTTACATTGTTTATTATTTCTTTCTCAATTTTCGCATTCATATATGACATTGAGTGATTCCCGGCTCCGATTATTGCCAGAACATCCTCAATATCTGCGGAGCTTTTGAAATATACAGTATATGAGCCGCCTCTTTGTGTGGTCTTGGGAGTCGGTTCAAATTCGTCAAAAATTTTGGCAAGATCATCGCACAGACCTTTGGTTGATACAGAGAATTCAAGGTGATATTCATTGTCGGGATCGGTAACGGTTCCGCAGGCAAGAAAAACACCGCTTAAAAAAGCATTGAAGCAACAGGGGTTCTGAAGGTTTGCAAGATCAATTCTCCTTTTTACCGAAGAACTGTCTGTACCCAGCTTATTGAAAATCTTTTCAAGAAGCATCTTATCCTGTATGCTGACCTTGAATTTTCCCGCTTCTGTTATTTCAGGCGTAACTGTAACATCTGTGAGGAAATTTATACATCTGCAGTAAAGCTCTGCAATTTCTCTGTTTTTTGTGAGTATTGAAATTTCGGTTGCCCAAAAAGCCCTGCCGAAAAGCAGGAGCCCATAGCTTCGGGCATGCTCACAGCAGGGGGATAATTCTGATGCCAATAATTCATTTTTTACATCAAGTGAAAATGACATAATTCAGTCCTCTAAAATTTCAACTTCGGGCTCAAGTAAGACATTGTGTTCGTTGTGAACCGTTTCCTTGATTTTGTTCATTAGAGTTATTACATCAAGGAAAGTGGCATTACCCTTGTTTATTACAAAGCCTGCATGCTTTGTGCTGACCTCGGCATCGCCGACCGCAGTGCCCTTAAGACCGCACTCATCAATATGAGCGGCGGCATAGCCGGTTTCCGGTCTTTTGAAGGTGCTGCCGGCACTGGCATCCGTGTATGGCTGAGATGCTTTTCTTTTTGCCATCAGCTCATCCATTTTTGCCTTTATTTCTTCGGAATTGCCTTCGTTAAGGCGGAAAACAGCCCCTGTTATAATTCTGCCGTTATCCATATAAGTTGAATAGCGGTATCCGAATTTGTCAGCCTCTGTTTTTTCTTCGGTAAGGTCTGTACCGTCGGAGCTTATGCTTCTTACGGCATAAATAACATTCTTGATTTCTCCGCCGTAGGCTCCTGCATTCATATATACTGCACCGCCTACACTTCCGGGAATTCCGTAAGCAAATTCAAGACCTGTCAGAGAATGCTTCAAGGCAAAATTGCAGAGATTTATAAGCGATACACCTGCACCGCAGGCTATAATTCCGTCTCCGAGATATATAAGCTCATTAAGACCTGTCATAAGCTTTATAACAATACCGTGAAGCCCGTTATCACTTATGAGAACATTGCTTCCGTTTCCGAGAATGTGAACAGGCACATTTCTTTCTTTTGCATACTTCAGTATTTTACAGAGCACCTTTTCCGATGACGGAATAACAAGGATTTGGGCAGGGCCGCCTATTCTGAAGGAGCAGTGATTTTTCAGCGGCTCATCAAGTAAAATTTTACATTCCTCATTTTTGAAATTCTCAGAGAATGATTTCTGTAAATCTGTCATACTGAGTCCTCTTATTCGTCAAGAAGAGCGGCACCGATAATGCCTGCATCGTTGCCGAGCTCTGCGGCTACGAGCTGAGTCTGTTTTTTTGCATGTATTGAATAAACCTCTGATTTGAGAAGCTTTCTTACGGGACCGAGGAGATTTTCTTTTTCGTTACCTACGCCGCCGCCTACACAAACCATATCGGGCTGGAAGATGTTTATTATGTTTCCGATTCCGCAGGTGAGCATAGAAACATAGTTGTTTACAACTTCCTGTGCTGTTGCATCGCCCTTTCTCATAGCATCGAATGCGGTTCTGCCGTTGACCTTGGTGATATCGTCACCCACAAGCTCCCACATAAGAGAATGGAAATTTTTTCTCATAGCTTCCTTTGTCTGTGCTATAAGTGCTGTTGCGGAGGAATATTTTTCCCAGCAGCCCTTTCTGCCGCAGTTGCACTGAAGACCGCCGTAAACCAGTGTGGTATGTCCCATTTCGCCTGCGGCATAGTTTACGCCTGTTACAAGTTTGCCGTTTACGATAATACCGCTTCCCACACCTGTGCCAAGGGTAATCATAATGAAATCCTTAACTCCCTTGCCGCAGCCTGCAACTGCTTCGCCCAGTGCTGCACAGTTTGCATCGTTATCAAAATATACCTTGTTGAAGCCGGTTCTTTCTCTTAAAAGCTTGTATGCGGGAACGTTGTCAAAGCCGAGATTGTTTGCAAACTCAATAAGCTCCTCGCCCTTGTTTACTGAACCGGGGGTGCCTACACCGATTGAAATTATATCATCATTTGTGATATGTATCTGACTCATTGCTTCCTTTATTGCATCAGCCATATCGTCAAAAATGCCTTCAGCTGCTCTGGGAGCATTTGTTTTTCTGGATGCCTTTGCAACCATTTTGTTGTTTTCGTCGATAATACCGACAACGATATTTGTTCCTCCGAGATCTACACCAATTCTGTACATAAATATGTCCTCCTGAAAATAAATTACCTTGTAATATAAATCAATGCCACACTTCAAGAACATTTGATTTTGACGGTGATTCGTCACTGTCATCCTCCATACCGAGACTCTTCAGCAGTTCTTTTGTTGCATTATATCCCATACGCTTCTGGCGGTTATTCATAGCCGCACACTCTATTATGATTGCAAGATTTCTGCCGGGCTTTACGGGAACGGTTATTGCAGGGATTTTTATCCCGAGAATATCCATATATTCCTCTTCAAGCCCCAGTCTGTCATAAACCTTGTTTTCATCCCACAGCTCAAGATTGATGATAATATCTATCTTTTCTGTCATTTTTACCGCACCGATACCGAAAAGGTTTCGGGCATTTATTACACCGACACCGCGAAGCTCCATGAAGTGACGGATGTTTTCGGGGGCGGTGCCTACAAGGCTCTTTGAAGAAACACGCCTTATTTCAACGGCATCATCGGCAATAAGACGGTGGCCTCTGTTTATAAGCTCAATAGCCGTTTCACTTTTTCCGACTCCGGAATTACCTACTATAAGAACACCTTCGCCGTAAACCTCAACAAAAACGCCGTGGCGGGTAATTCTCTCTGCAAGCTCGACGCCCAGAAATGAAATCAGCGTTGACATGCATCCCGAGGTGGAGTCTGCAGATATGAGAACGGGAACCTCGTTCTTTTTTGCAAGCTCCATAAAGTCTTCTGCGGGCTCTATGTTTCTTGTGATGATGATACAGCTGGGCTTGTACGAGAAGAAATGCTCAAGGCATTTTTCTCTTTTTGCCTTTGTCAGACTGTCTATGAAGCCGAATTCTGTAATTCCGAAGAACTGAATTCTTGTGGGATCAAAGAAATCGTGATAGCCTGCAAGTATCAGACCGGGACGGTTTACATCCTTTGAGGTTATATTGATTTTATTAAGCTCCTTGGGGGAATAAAGCACCTCAAGTGCATTTTTTTCAACAAGCTTCTGAAGTGAAACCGAATATTCCTGTGACATATCAGTCCGCCCTCCTTATGAGATTGGGCTTTACATCATATGTCTTATTCTTTTCAACGATAACCTTTGTTCCGTTTGTAAGCGTAACCTCAATGCTGTTATCGGAATAGTTTGTGATAATTGCAGTTGAATTACGGACAAGCACCTTTTCCACACTGCCCTCGTGAATGTTGACCGTGCAGTCTTTACCTGTTATATAAACGGAGCCTGTTTCATTTTTCAGGTCACAGGTAATGCCTTCTCCCTCGATGATAATACTGTCAACTTTTGCATTTGCGGTAAAACCCTTGTCTGCCTGTAAAAGCACAACGGATGAAACAGGGGAGTTTACTGTAACAGTATCAGGTGTTTTTATTGAAACTGTTTTTTCAAGCTTTTCACTGTGTTCTATTGTGATGGATGAGGCACCGTAAAAGGATACCACATTAATTTCGGGATTAAGAAGATTTTTGTTGAAGGCATCGGCTGTTGCGGCAGACTTTGCGGAGTTTGCCTTGGCAATCTGCTCATCTGCAAAAGAAATATCTTCTTTTACGCTTGCAGAATCGGAATCACTTTTGAGAGTGGCTTCCTCGCCCTTGTCCTTCAGTAAACTACATCCCGAAAAAACGCTTACAAGTAAAACACAGGCAAATATGAGAGAAAGAATTTTTTTAGTCATACAAATTGCTCCTTGAATTGCCTTTATAAATCAGAATGATGCCGGAGAAAAACTCCGGCATCAGTGTGTTTAACCTATCAGGCTGCTGTGGTTTCTTCTGCTGAAGCTTCTTCAGAGATTTCTGTTGTTTCTTCTGTTACTGTGGTTTCTTCTGAAGCTTCTTCTGCTGAGGTTTCAGCTTCATCTGTTGTTTCCTCTGTAGCTGTTGTTTCTTCTGCAGTAGTATCCTCTGTGCGGTCTGCAGTGTCATCCTCTGCAGGATATGTGAACTCATATCTTGTTGTCATTGTAAGGTCAAATACAACAACGATTTCACCGTAGGAAGAGAGAGCACCTACGCCCTCTGCCTTAGCAGTAACTGTCATATTCTTCTGGAAGCTGATAAAGGGAACTGTTTCACCTTCAAGATCCATATCGGTTGTTACAAGGCAATTCTTATATTCGATTTCGTAATCAGAAACAACGATATAATCCTTAACTGCTTCAAAGTTCTTGAGAACGGTTTCTTTATCCTTGTTTGAACCGAAAATGGCTTCGATTGTTGCATCCTCTGCATAAATAACTGTTGTTTCTTCAACAGCTTCGCCGTTTTCATTTGTTTCGGCTTCCTCGGAAACAACCTTGTTTTCAAAATAGTTGAAGGTAAGGTGAAGAACATTGTCCTTGATTTTTTCTTCTGTGATATTGTTTCCTTCGTCGTCTGTAAGATTGTTGCCCTTTTCATCCGTTACATTTTCAACAGCAACATTTCTGCTGAAATCAAATCCGAGAACGGAAGCTTCGTCAATCTTTGCAATAAGAGATTCCTCCATAGCCTTAGTTTCTGTTCCTTCGGGAGCACCCTTGATGTAAACTTGGGCGTTGCCGGGCTTTGCGGACATAATAAATGTTTTGAGCTGCTTTGAAGCGGCATTGAGAATGCCTGCATCCTCACCGTCCTTGAGTACCTTGGGTGAGCCTGCGGAATAGCTGACGCTTTCCTTTATAACCTCTGCCTTTTCAACGGAAGCGTTAAGAATTTTATTGTACTGTGCAATAATCTGTGCTTCTTCGGGAGTTGCATAGATTGTTGTTTCGGCAGCTTCAAGTGCATTCTGACGCATGCTCTCAAAAATTGAGCAGGATGAGAAAGAAAGAGCAAGAAGTGTGATTAACATAAAAGAAATTATTGTTTTAAATGATTTTTTCATTGCAGTACGACTCCTTTTAAATTATACAGTTAGAAGTATAGCAGAAAAAAACGTATTTTGCAATATCTATATTAATAATATATATATACAGAGCGTAAAAATATTTCGCAGAGCTTTTGTCTATAATTTACAATGAAAAAACGGCACCGTCCGTAAGGATGATGCCGTAAAAAATCTTATTCGTAAGACTCCTGAAGACCTTTTTCATCGAAAAGGAAAACGGTTTCGAGAGCAACCTGAAGACCTTTTTCGATGGTCTTAAGATTAAGTATGTCTGCTCTGTCATCTCTTGTGTGATAATACTTGGGAGGACCGGGATTCATAGCAGCAAAGGTTGTGGCATGAACACCGCCCTGGGTCATAGCCGCGGCATCTGATGCACCTGCAAATACAACGGAATATTTCAGGTCAATGTCTGCATTCTTTCCGCCTTGTCTGAGAAGTCTGCATGCCTTTTCACTGTGCTTTGTAATGCCTGACATATCGCGGTTATAAATGAACATATCCTCATAATCGGTAATGGTATCAAAAGCAATAAACACTGTTTCAACATCTGAATCCTTTTTGAATTCGGGATGAAGCTTTGCGGCAGCCTTTGCACCTCTGAGACCTTCCTCTTCGGCACCGGAGAACATTGCAATAACCTCTGTGTTTTCAAATCTTATATTGTTGTCACCGAGGAATTTAAGCACTGCGGCACCTGTCATACAGCCTGTAAGGTTATCGTTTGCACCCTCAACACAGACCTTGTAGTTCATAAAGATAACAAGTCCGATATATCCGGGGATAAATGCACAGTTTATAAGTGCAAGCACAGGATAGAAATCACCTGTTACAAGCATAATTACAGTTGTTGCAACCGTATAGACGAGACCTACTGCGGGATATATGTATGCCACATACATAAGAGGAGCACCGCCGATATGTGTGAAACGCCACTCAATAGATGAGTCTGCATGGCCTGCAAGAATAATTCTTCTCTTCACTTCACCTGTGGGCTTTCTTATGCAGTATGTGTTGTGGGAATCCAATTTCTTGAAAAACGGATCAATAACGGGCTTGTAGAAAAGGAATTCTCCGAAAAGCATAATTGCCGTAATTAAACAGCAAACAGCCGAAATATAGGGTGCAAAGAAAATATCCTTAAATACAACATTGAGAATACCGGCGGCAACTGAAATAAGGAGGAATATTCCGCCTAATCTTAACCATGCAAGGAATGCTCTGTGGGAAATTTTGAAGGTTTCCTGTTTAACCTCATCTGCAGCATCACCCACCTGTGCTGCCATATAATTCTGGGCATCAAGCTCTGCTTGAGTACCTGCTTCTCTGGGGCCTATTTCACTGCACACCTTTTTTATTGTACGTGCAGAAAAATTCGCATACATACGAAGCCCTGATTTGAAATTCGGTATGCTTTCCGATGCTTTCATTTAACTTCTCCTAACTGATTGATTATATCAACTAATATTAGCATATTTTCCGACACTTGTCGAGAATAAAACTCCATAAACATAAATGAAATTATTGTAGATTATTACCAAAAAAGAAAAATGTTTTGCTGAAATTGATTTGTCCCACAGAAAATATGTGTTTTGTATGAAAAAAAACAGCTCAGGTCTGCAAAAAAGTAAACCGGAACTGTTTTATTTATTTATGAAGATATTCCGCAAAGGAGATTACTTCATACCCTTTTCGTAAGCCTCGATCATCTTCTTAACCATCTGACCGCCGACAGAACCTGCCTGACGTGATGTGAGATCACCGTTGTAGCCCTGCTTAAGATTTACACCGACTTCGGAAGCGGCTTCCATCTTGAACTTGTTAAGAGCTTCTCTTGCTTCGGGAACAAGACTTGAATTGCTACCCTTCATTACATTTCACTCCTTTTGCAAAAAGTTTTGTTGTATTTGCATTAGTATTATGCACACAAAAACCGTAAATATTATCAAAAAGTTTTCCCATCGGAAACTGACTTTTTTTCTTGTGTGCTGAAAGTATTTTGTGAATATTAAATCCGGATATAACAAGAAAAATAAGGAAAAGCCGAAACAAAAATTAAGGCTTTTCCTTTTGTATTTTTAAATGTATTTCAGGTATGAAATAATTTTTCTGCAGAAAATTCTGAATGATTCAAAGGATAAATTAATTTTTTCGAAAATATTGCAGATAAAAGAGAAACTGTCGGTATTTGTGGCACTGTCATCTGCGCCCGTTGCTTCTGAATCAAAAACGAAGGTAAATCTTCCGCCGGGAGCACAGTCACCGTCTGTATAGAATTCGAGTGCATTCTCACCTGAAACATTATCTGCCCATTTGAAGTTGAATTTTATATGCTTATCAGTAAGACCGAGAGCGGTTCTGGGAATTGATATCTGAAGGATATCGCTGTTTACAGATAACTGAACCCTGCAGACTTCCTGATATACACTGTTTCCGAGACATCTTTCCAGTAAGGTTTCGTTGTTTTCGGGTGAAAGTCTGTTGACGGTATACTCAAAGCCGTTCATATTATCTGTTGTACCGCTCATATCCGTATCTATGAAAAGACGCATCCAGTTAGTATCCTTGCTGTTTGTCAGTACTTCAGCGGTTTTTACATAAAAATATATGTTTTCACTGTCATAAGCAACCTTTGCCTGAACAATATCATTTCTGCCCGTGGTGTTTTCATAGAAATATCCCATCCAGCCGACACTGCTTCTTACTTTGGTGTTACCCTCATAATGATTGTATTCGGGGAGAACACTGTCCCATTGAGACGCATCGCCGTAAATGTCAATTCCTTTTTCGGCATCGCTTTTATCTCCTTGGCTGACACCTTTGAAGCGACGGACATTCTCAACCAGCTGATAATAGTAATGGTCCTTGAGAATTCCGTTTGACGGCTCAATGTCTCTGGAATATTCGGGGCTGAACTGGTCGGGAAATGCATTTTCAACGTTATTCCAATTTGTAAATCTTCCCGCAATCCATTCATTGAAGCCTGTTACAAAAATAAATTCGGGATCGTTTTCTATTGCATAGTCCCACTGCTGCTGAAAATTAAGTCCGTAAAGAATGGAATTCTCTGTGTTTTTGTCAACGGTTATTTCCTTGCCCTTATAGGTGTAGGAATATGAAAAATATCCGTCAGTAAAGCTTCTGCCCTGAACTGTGCCCTCAGGATCATTCATTGCCGTGAGTCCGTTTTCGTCAGCATTCTGTGCGACGGAAACACACATCTGCTCAGTTTTTCCCGAAACAGTTGTTCCGAATTTTGTCTGAGGATAATCAGAGCACCAGCCCCACACTCCGTCAGACATACTGAAATCGTCACAGAAATATGTTGGCTCATTTTTTCTGAAGGTGAAGAAATTAAAAATTTCTCTGTCCTTGCTGTTCTTTATATCAAGGGCACTGACGGTTGCCATTACGAGAGGCTTTCCCTCCCAGTAAAACCATAAATCCTCATATCTTCCCTTTGAATAAAGGTTGTCGTAAATGTCATAAAGCTGGGTGCGGATATCATCGCGGCTTCCGAAATTGAGCATAAACGCAATATCGGGTGTGTCAACGCCGTCCGCTCTTGCTTCACTCCAGACTTTCAGCAGTGCTTCATAGCCTTCAGTGAAAACCTGCGTTCCGTTGGTTGCATCAAAAATCACCACATCAATATCTGCATCGGCAAGAAGCTCGGCGTGTTTTCTTAAAACATATTCATCCGTGTTTGTATAAAAGCCTAAAAGAGGCTCATCCCAGAAATAAGGTCTGCCGTCATAGGTGTTGTTCCATGCGGGATGCTCCCAGTCGTTTACTGCTTCGGGAAAAAGATCAAGCACACTGCCCGTTGTTATGGGCTCATGGTTGTTAATCCACGGATAGTGCCATATCCAATAGAACATGCCCACAAATTTATCTTCTCTTTTTTCACCTGTTTGCTCATAAGACGAAAGGGTTCTGCCCAGTCCGTCTGTAGCCGCCCATGTGTCCGGCTTTACTTCTCCCGTGTCGGCTGCTGCTGTGAATGCAAAGCAACTTAAAATAAACAGTGATGCAAGAAGCAGTGATATGATTTTTTTTGTTTTCATACGAATTCTCCTTATACTTTTAATTTCCGTAAGAATTTATTATGCTTTGGGCAATGGCTTTTTTTGTTTTTCTCGACTCCATTGCCCGTTGCTCTATGTATTTATGTGCCTGTTCTTCATTCATTCCGAAGGAGCTTATCAATATCATTTTTGCGCGGCTTATAAATTTCAGCTCCCGTGCTTTATTTTTTTGCTCATCGTTTCCGTTTTTTATTTTCTCCAGCTTTTTGGCGGTGGAAACAAGTACAATAAGGGATTGCCGGAGAGTTTTTTCATCGGCATTGTCCGGTAAAGTGAAAATTTCATGGGGTGAGGTTTTTGCCTCAATCTGTGAGAATAAGATGTCCTTCGCCAACAGTAACACGGCATAAAACTTTTTTTCGGCACATTCTGTTGCAAAGTCAATTCCCAGTCCGTCAGAAAGGGGAGTGTTCATAACTATTACGGCTATATTCTGTGTCATAAGAACTTTTTTTGCCTCTGAAATGCAAAAGGCACAGAAAACCCTGTTAATTCCGCTTTCTTCAAGCAGGTGAGTAACATAATCAATGGAGCTTTTGTGATTGCTTACAACAAGTGCATTGAATTCATTCTCTTCCGTAACAGAACACCTCCCGCCGTGAAACTGTATTTTTTCCTTTACAAGAATCTGTTTATACTATATTATATAACAAAGGAAATGTAAATTCCACTGTTTTTTAAGTGGCGGCAAAAATAAGGAGGAGATAGAATGAACAACAGACTTTCTCTTTATATTCTCACCGATACTCACTATCTTTCAGAAAAAATGTGGGAGGAATGTGAGCATATCAATAACAGGGAAATGGGCGATCAGATAGCAATAAAAAGCACGCCTTATATACTCAGAAGCTTCTTTAAGAAAATTATTGAGGATAAGGAAACCGAATATGTGCTTATAACGGGCGACCTTGTAAACAACGGTGATAAGGTCAGTCATCTTGATTTTATCGAAGAGCTGAAAATCCTTACCGATGCGGGCAAAAAGGTTTTTGTGACAGGTGCCACTCACGATTATGCGGGGCTTGGCGATGATGAAAATTTCTTCAGGCCCGTACGCTATCTTAAAGACGGCTGTGTGGAGGATGAAAGAGTCTACAAAACAGAGCTCCCGTCACTCTATTATGATTTCGGTCACAAATATGCAGACAGCATTGACGAGGAGAGCGGATCGTATTCTGTGGGCTTTGACGGAGGCTTCCGTCTTATTGCAATTTATGATAACGGAAATGGCAGAAGTCACTGCGGTCTTTTTGATAAAGGCTTCACGTGGCTTGAAAATGAGATAAAAAAGGCAAACGAAAAAGGGGAATGGATATTTTTAGCGGTACACCATCCCGTGCTTCCGCCGTGGCCCATATACAGAGAAATTGCCGATTTTGAGCTTTTCGGCGGTTATGAAAAATTAAGAAAAATTATGTGTGAAAATTCGGTGAATGTTGTTTTTACAGGGCATACCCATGTTCACGGAATAAAAAAATATGAAGATGAGCAGGGCAGATTTTTCTATGATGTAACCACATCTGCATTGCCTTCTTCTCAGGGCAGAATGAGAAAGGTGATTTTTGATAAAAACAAGGGCACATGTGAAATCACCAGCTTTTCCATCGATGAAATTGACGGCTTTGATACAAACGGTCTTTCTGCCCACGACTATATATATTCCTTGAATTTTGTGGGGCTTTTGGAAAAAAGTCTTCCTCTTATTGATACCGATTGGGATAAGTTTATTGATAATACCTCGCATGTTTTCAA
Organism: Acutalibacteraceae bacterium; assembly: GCA_045590915.1. Classification (GTDB taxonomy): domain Bacteria; phylum Bacillota; class Clostridia; order Oscillospirales; family Acutalibacteraceae; genus RUG806. Next base: position 19,730 of record JAZNRX010000052.1, read on the forward strand.
TATTCCGTTTGTGAAGGAGCATCCGTTTGTTTCAAGGTGCATAATAAAAATTTTCCTTAAGCTGAAAATGAGCTTTGCTTCGGCTGTGGGAGGAAAAGCCTGCGGACTTACAAAGGATGAAAAGCGCTATCTTAAAAACGTACCTCTCAGTAAGGTTGTATTTAATGTTGCAGGAAAGGTTTTTTCGGGAAACGGTCCGTATCCTCCTGATACACCTGAGTATAAAGCTATAAACGGGGGACTTTCAAGGCTTGTAAAGTTTCTTAAGATTTTGAGCTTTGATGCGGATAAAATTATTCCCGGAGATGAAACCGTGCTTGAAACTCTTCGTCATTTCCTGTATAATGACCGCACAGGTGATGATGACAGTATTATAATCAGTATGGAGAAATGAAGCTATGATTAAATTTGATTGCGATTATCTTGAAGGGGCACATCCGAGAATTCTTGATGCTCTTGTGAGAACAAATTTTGAACAGACTGCAGGCTATGCCGTCGATCATTATTGTGAAGAGGCACGGGCACTTATTAAAAAGGAGTGTGCCGCTCCTGATTCAGATGTGCATTTTATTGTGGGCGGAACGGGAACCAATACAACCGTAATAGCTGCCTCTCTCAGACCTTATCAGGGAGTTGTCTGTGCTGTTTCAGGCCATATCAATGTTCATGAGAGCGGAGCCATTGAGGCTACGGGGCATAAGGTAATAGGTCTTCCTTCTCCCGACGGAAAGCTTGCCGCTGATGTTTTTGAGGAATACTGCAGAAATTATTGGGCAGACGGTACATATGAACATATGGTTCAACCAAAAATGCTCTATATTTCACAGCCAACGGAAAACGGAACGCTTTACAAGGCTGATGAGCTTAAAAAACTCCGTGAGATATGCGATAAATATTCAATGTATCTTTATTGTGACGGTGCAAGAATGGGCTATGGTCTAATGTCTGAGGGAAATGATGTAACTCTTCCGCTTCTGGCTCAGCTTTGCGACGTATTCTATATAGGCGGAACAAAGGTCGGTGCACTTTTCGGAGAGGCACTCGTTATTGTGAACGACGAGCTGAAAAAGGATTTCCGATATATGCAGAAAAGACATTGCGGAATGTTTGCCAAGGGCAGACTTCTGGGGCTTCAGTTCCTTGAAATGTTTAAGGACGGACTCTACTATGAGATGGGGGCAAACGGAATTAAAACCGCTTACAGAGTGAGAGATGCTTTCAGAAAAGCAGGTTTCCACTTCCTTTATGAGTCTCCCACAAATCAGCAGTTCCCCGTGCTTCCCGATACGGTGCTCGATATACTTTCAGAAAAGTTTTCGTGGGACTATTGGTGCAGGGTGGACGAAAATCATTCATGTGTACGCTTCTGTACATCATGGGCAACAAGCGAAGAAAATGTTGAGACTCTTGAAAAAGAGCTTGAAAAATTTTCAATGAGTGTATAATATTTCGGCTCAGACTTACATCAGAGTAGGTCTGAGCATTTCTTTTGCAGCTTCAAAAGAAAAAAAGATGCACCTACTGAAAGGTACATCTTTCCGATTGTTGATAAACTCGTTTTTCTAAGCACAGTAAAAAAATACAGTCAATAACTCCGATAAACAGTCTTTTGAGCTAATTTAATTGTGCGTCGGTGTTTGTCATCAATCTCGCCGAGCGAATGATTAAGCCTTTGACTTTGCAAAGCAATCGCTGCAGAGAACTGCTCTGTCATCACGGGGCTTGAAGGGAACTTTTGCTTCGCCGCCACAATTGCTGCATGTTGTTACAAAGTATTCTCTTTCGCCCTTTGCAGCCTGCTTACGTGCAACACGGCATTCCTTGCAACGCTGGGGTTCGTTTACGAAACCTTTTTCTGCGTAGAATTCCTGTTCACCTGCGGTGAAAACGAAATCGTTGCCGCATTCTTTGCATTGGAGAGTTTTGTCTTCGTACATTTTGCTACCTCGCTAAAAATTTTTTTACCGTGCAAAAACAATATGTCATTGCGGTATATATCATACAGCTGTGCTGTTATGACCTGTTATTATTCAGAAATCTGTTGATTTTTCCCCGTATTCTCTGAATTGCATTATCTACGGATTTTTCGGATACACCGAGAGATTCTGCAATGCTCTTGTATGAAAGCTCCGACAGAAACAGTCTGAGAACAGAATATTCAAGTGAAGAAAGCTCTGTGTGTAAAAATGTGTTCAGATTTTCCTCATTTTCGTCATCTATAAGTGAATCCTCTACTGTTACGGGGGAGGGGATTTCTATCTCATCAAGAGGAACTTTGTTTACCGCGGGAGAATTCTTTTTTGATGTGGCGGATTTAATTGCTGCTTTTATTGCATTTGAAATGCATTTTGAAGCATATGTTCTGAATGTGACCTTTTTGTCTTCACGAAAAGAATATATTGCAGATAAAAGACCTAAAAGTGCTTCCTGATGAATGTCATCGTAGTCAAGAAGTCCCTGAAGGCAATATCCCGAAAATTTGAGGAAATAAGACTTTGCCGCAACAGTAACATCACCTTTATATCTTTCAAAAATCAAAGCTTCTGCTTTTTCATTGCCTGATTGAGAGGTTTTGACTAATTCTTCGTCTGTAAGGTGAGAAAAATCGGCTGAATCAGGTCGCATAAAGTCTCCTAAATGATAATATAGCAAATCTAATATACTTCACTTTATTTTATTTGTCAAGTGGGAAATATGTTATTTTTGCTCATTTTTTACGATAATTTGCACAAAAAAGTGAAAAATTTTATGTAAACCGTAATTTTTTCAGGGCAAAAGAGGTGTTTTTAGGAAGCTTGTGAGGAGCTTTTCCGTTGACGATGCTTTTTACAGAAAAAAAACAGGCTCCGTAAAGGAACCTGTTTTTCCGATGAAATATCAGAGGTATCAGAAAAGATTTATGAAAAATCTTGCAATAATTGCATACCAGTTATTGAATTCTGCAAAAAGGAAATCGAGAACGCCGAGGTTCAGGTATGTGCCTTTGATAACACCGCTGTCTGTTTTTTCTTCTGCATCAAGAAGGAAAGCCTGAGTATAAACTATTCCGCCCTCACCGAAAACCTCAACTCTTATATAGTCACCGAGAACATCCTCGTAATCGTTAAGGTCTATTGAAGCATCGTCTGCTTTTTTTGTGGTTATGAGCTTGCCGTCGGAAATGAAGCGTACTATAAGAGCATCTGTTGTGTTGATTGTGATAATGTCAGTTGCTTCATCAATCTCAATGGAGGAAATGCGGGGATCTGCATTTGCAGTGTTGAAGCCGTTTTCCAGTGTTGAATATGTGATGCCGATATCGTCGTCTGCATCATATTCGCCGTTTTCAATGCCCTCAATTTTTGCAAGCATAGCTTCGGCAGTGCCGTTTACCTTGTTATAAAGCTCGGTTTCACCGTAAAACTCCTTGAGAGAAGCGGCAATCTGGGTGAGCTCGTCATAGTTACCAAGACAATGGCTTGCCGCAAAGAATTCACCGTTCAGAAGTGCATTCTTGAGAGCTGCCGATGAAAGCTCGGGAAGAAGAGCAAGTGTATAGCCTGTATCAATAACATTGAGCTGATGGGCATCTGATGAAGCAATGGCATAAACATTCTTGCCGTTTGCGGCAAATCTTCCCAGAAGATTGTCCCAGAGAATTCTGTCAAAGCGTGTTCTTCCGTCGCCCTTTGAGTTTATGTCAATGCCGATACAGCTGTCATATTTGTCTATGAGGTAAGCGAATTTGTTGATGTAATAATTATAAACGATATTATCATCATTATAGGCTTCTTCTGAACGGATTTCATATCTTGCCTTTGTGTATTCGCCGGGATGATTGATTACACAGACACCGCCTGCCTTATCAACTCCTGCAACTGCATCCTCGTAGGTCGTTATTGAATTATCGTAATAATCGGCAAACCAGCCGTTTACATGGGCATTTACGGAAACTGCATTATTTTCAATTCCGAAGGGAACTCTGAGAATTTTTCTTCCGTCTTCAAGTGTGACATAATCATCACCGTTTGCGGCAGTGCCGTATGTATATGCCGTACCGTCTGCGAATGTACCTTCGTTTCCGAGAGGAGTGATTGCACCCTCGGTTTTTCCCACAAGGCTCATAACACCGAAAATAAGCTTGTTTTCGGAATTCTCTCCCCATGAATAGTTGACTGTTCCGTGGTCTGTTGTAGCAATAATATCAAAGCCTGTTTCGGCATGTCTGCCTATTGAATCAATGAGAAGATCGTTGCCGTCACTTGCATTTGTATGAGTGTGAAGTGCGGTTTTGTATGCTGTAATTTCATCCCAGTCTATATTTTCATAGGGATTGGTGATGGAAAAAGAGCCGTCTTCTTCTGCTGCAAATGCAAATGCCGCAAATGGAACACACATAAGTGCGGCAAGAAGAATTGCAATTACGGATTTGAAATTTTTCATTTAAAAAACTCCTTTTTTCAGGTTTTGTAATATTTTAACATAAAATTTGTCTCATATCAATGCTTTTTGTGTGAATTTTTTGTTGCGGCACACACTGCAATGCTGACACTTTCCGCTCCGAAGATGAGAAGTGTTTTTGCAATTTCGTTGAGTGTGGAGCCTGTTGTGAACACATCATCAACAATGAGAATTCTTTTTCCTTCAATAAGGCTGATGCTTTCTTTCAGAGGCTCAAAAATACCCAGAAGGTTGCCTGTTCTTTCGGTTTTTGAAAGGGAATGTTGATTTTCTGTTTTTTCGGTTTTATAAACGAGAGGATGACAGGGAATACACGCAAGTGAACTCAGATGCTTTGCAATCAGTTCGGCCTGATTATAGCCTCGCAGGAATTTTGCAAATTTTCTCATAGGCACAAATGTGATGACATCAATGCTTTTTGTCATACACCGTTCATTAAGTGCATAATAAATCAGCTTCGCAAAATTTTCCGCAATATCGGGGCGGGAACGGAATTTAAGCTTGAATATAACCCTCTTTGTATCGCCCTCATAATGAAGCGGAATGCATAATTTTTCGTAATATTGAAATTTTCTGCACAGACAGTTTTCCTCCGATAAAAAGCAAATATCACATCTGTTTCTTTTTTCTGACGGATGAATAATAAGCTTACTGCAATCCTCACACAAGGGGAAATCCCGGCTTGTCAGCTTATCGCAGCCGCAGCAGCGAGGAGGGAAGAATATGTCTTTAAGTGTTGTTTTCATAAAAGGTTGTTTTCTTTAAGAGCCCTGTTGAGCTGTGATATCGGCAGTCCCACCACATTGAAGTAGTCTCCCGTAATTCCGCTTACAAGCACCGAGCCTTTTCCCTGAATACCGTAAGCCCCCGCCTTATCTGCGGGCTCCCCTGTGGCAATATAATCAAGTATTTCCTTGTCTGACAGACTGAAAAAGGTTACCTCTGTTTTTTGACAGAATGATATTTTTGTGCTTTTGCCTGCAACAAATACTCCCGTATAAACGAAATGGCTTCTGCCTGAAAGCGAGCTGAGCATTGAAAAAGCATCCTCGTCATTTTTCGGCTTGCCGAGAATTTTTCCGTCAAGAACAACCACGGTGTCTGCAGAAATTACCGTATCATCGGGAAAGTGAGAAAAAACCGCTTCACCCTTCTGACGTGCAAGCTCTCTTACTGTTTCTTCGGGAGAAAGAGAAGGATCGGTTTTTTCTTCAATGTCGGAAACCTGAACGGTGAAATCCTCTGTTATGAGAGAAAGAAGCTCTTTTCTTCTCGGGGATGCCGATGCCAGAATGAAGGACATTTTATTTTTCCTCCAGCATCATTTTAAGAGCAACCGCAAGCTGATCGGGACATGATGTGGGCTTGAAGCCGCAGCGGATGCCTGAAACTCTGTCAATTACATCCTGTGCCTTCATGCCCTTTACAAGTGCGGAAATCCCCTGAGTATTACCCTTGCAGCCGCCGATAAATTTTACCTCGCGGATAACTGTGT
>JAZNRX010000053.1:0-8017 GCA_045590915.1 Acutalibacteraceae bacterium
TACCCATATATCAAGAGGGAAGCACATCCAGTTCATTGCCCATATAAAAAGTCCTGCAATTATACCCCAAACGGTTTTTTCCTGATAAAGCTCCTCAAATTCGCCGAGAATATAATTTTTTATATCGGTGTCCGTTCCGAAGTCCTCTATTGCCTTATCATAGCTCATATTTTCTTCCCAACCTAATTCCTTATAATAATCGGCCTTGTCAAGAAGATGGCACAAAAGCTCATCTCTCAGCATTTTCTTTCTTTTTTCGGGAATGTTTTTCGGGATGAAGGAGTCAATGAATTCAGTTATTCTGTTCATGGTCTCACCCCTTTTGTTAAACTGTGAGTGCAGAAGGCTTGACATCAATAACCTTTTTCACCGCGGCGGTGTATGCATTCCATTCCTCTCTGGCTTCATTGAGTGTTTTTACACCCTTGTCGGTGATTTTATAATACTTTCTCATTCTTCCATCGGTCTGCACCGTATAGGATTTCACATAGCCGTGTGCTTCAAAATTGTGAAGAATGGGGTAGAGTGTGCCTTCCTTGAAATTAAAGGCATTTTCGCTTCTTTCGGAAATACGCTTAATAATCATATATCCGTAAAGCTCCTCATTTTCAAGAACAGAAAGCACAAGCATGGCACTGCTGCCCTTGGTCAGCTCCTTTTTTATGTCCATTTTGTTTGTCTCCTTTTATACATAGAGTGTCGATACATAGAGCATCTATGTATAATATATCAGCCGCTTTTGTTTTTGTCAACAGTAATTGATAAATTTTCTTGACTTTTTATACGTCGGGGAGATATAATAAAAACATAGTTGAACGGTTGTTCAAATATTAAAACATTGAGGTGATTTTTTGTCTGTTCTGCCTGAAAATGACAGGCTTTTAGCCTTAGGTGAGTTTTTTAAGGTATTCGGTGAGGTGTCACGGCTTAAAATTCTTTATCTTCTTTATGATAAAGAGCTTTCTGTCTGTGAAATTGCTCAAAGCACGGGAGCTTCGGTGTCTGCTGTGTCACATCAGCTGAAAATTCTTAAAAATGCCCGACTTGTAAAATTCAGGAAAGAGGGAAAAAACTGTTATTACTCGCTTTCCGATAACCATATCAGCAAAATTCTTTCGCAGGGTATGGACCATATCAATGAATAAAGGAGAATTATTATGAAAAAGACCTTTAAGATAGAAGACCTTGACTGTGCAAACTGTGCGGCAAAGCTTGAAAAGGCTGTAAGCGAAATTGACGGTGTGACAAGAGTCTCCGTGAGCTTTATTGCACAGAAAATGATAATCGAAGCAGACGATGAAAAATTTGACGGCATAGTAAAGGCAATTCCCAAGGCCGCAAAAAAAGCAGTGCCCGATTGCACTGTTATCATATGAGTGATGTGTTATGACTAAAAAACAGAAAAAGCTTCTTATAAGAATTATTGCGGGATTTCTTCTTTTTCTCGGAGTGTTTGCTGTTGAAAATATTTTTTCTCCCCAACCGCTTGTTGTTATATTTTTGTATCTTATTCCCTATTTTATCTCGGGATATGATGTGCTTGCTGGATGTATAAAAAATATCGGGCACGGAAAGATTTTTGATGAAGAATTTTTAATGACAGTTGCAACAGTGGGTGCAATAGCAGTGGGTGAATATCCCGAAAGTGTTTTTGTAATGCTTTTCTATCAGGCGGGAGAGCTTTTTCAGAATATTGCGGTGGGAAAAAGCCGAAAATCCATAAGTGACCTCATGGAGCTTTTCCCCGAGGAAGCAACAGTGCTTCGTGACGGAAAAGAGGAGACGGTTTTCCCTGAAGAAATTGCAGTGGGTGATATAATACTTGTGCGTGCGGGAGAGAAAATTCCCGTTGACTGTGTTATTGTTGAGGGAGACAGCTCTCTTGATATGAAGGCACTGACAGGGGAGAGTGCCCCCGCGGACGTTCATAAGGGTGTTTCGGTAAAGGCAGGAAGCATAAATCTTACGGGGGTTCTCACACTTCGTGCCGAAAAGGAACAAGCCGACTCCACAGCTGCAAAAATTCTGGAACTTGTGGAAAATTCCACGCTCAACAAGGCAAAAAGTGAAAAATTCCTGACTAAATTTTCAAGAGTTTATACGCCCGCGGTGGTTATTCTTGCCGCCTTGATTGCTCTCGTTCCCTCTGTCATAACATGGGATTGGAAGGATTGGGTATACAGAGCTCTGATTTTTCTTGTAGTGTCCTGCCCGTGTGCTCTTGTGATTTCCGTTCCGCTTTCATTTTTCAGCGGGATAGGCTATGCTTCAAAGCAGGGAATTTTAGTCAAGGGAGCCGCATTTTTGGAAACTCTCGGAAAAGCGGATGTGTTTGTTTTTGATAAAACAGGGACTCTCACAACAGGACAGTTCAGAGTGAACGGTGTTTATCCCGAAAAGGATTTTTCCGAAAATGAGCTTCTTGAAGCCGCCGCATCGGCAGAATATTATTCCACTCATCCCTTGGGCACGGGAATAAAAAGCAGTGTGAAAAACATTACTGTTCCCGAAAGTGTAAAAGAATTTTCAGGTCTGGGGCTTGAAGCGGCGGTAAACGGCAAGAAAATTCTTGCGGGTAACAAAAGATTTCTTCTTGTGAATAACATATCGGGAATTCCCCTTGAGGATGAAGCAACCTGTGTATATGTTGCCTGTGAAAACAGCTTTATGGGAAGAATTTCCCTTTGCGACACACCGAAAAAGGATGCTGCAAGGGCGGTAGACCTGCTGAAAAAAGAGGGCATTTCGGAAATTGTTATGCTCACCGGCGACAGTGAAAAAGCCGCAGGACTTGTTGCGGATGAATTGGCAATAAGCGAATATAAGGCAGGGCTTCTTCCCTCGGATAAGGCACAGGAGGTTAAAAGACTTCTCGGAGCAAAAAAGAAAAACCGCAGTGTTGTGTTTGTGGGTGACGGTATAAACGATGCTCCCGTGCTGGCTCTTTCCGATGTGGGAATTGCCATGGGCGGTGTGGGAAGCGATGCCGCCATAGAAGCCGCTGACATAGTTATAATGGATGACAGTCCCGAAAAATGTGCACGCGGCATTAAAATTGCAAGGAGAACACTTAAAATAGTCAAACAAAATGTGATTTTTGCTCTTGCGGTGAAATTTGCGGTTCTTATGTTAGCTTCCGTCGGGCTCACAAGCATGTGGCTGGGTGTTATTGCCGATGTGGGTGTTGCGGTAATTGCCATTCTCAATTCTATGAGAGCGGCAAAAAGCAAAGAATTTGATTGAGGAGAAAAGAATTATGTATGATGCCAAAAGCAAAAAGCTGAGCTTCAATTCTGACGGAAAGCTGAGAATTCTTATGTTTTCCGACTTTCATGCAGGCGGTCGCAGAAAGGGCTTTGAGGACGGCAATCCTTACAGTCCCAAGGTCCGCGAAGCTGTTGATGCTCTTGTTAAGGAGACAAATCCCGATTTTGTTATGGTGGGCGGTGACCAGTGCATCGGTCACAGTACCGAATATCTTTACAGTGCCATGACGGATATTATGTCTCCCGTAATTGAAAGAGGTATTCCGTGGGCACACGTTTACGGAAATCACGACAGGGAAATGGCAATACCTACATATGTTCAAGAGGAAATCTATGAGAGTATTCCTCTTTGCCTTTCAAAAAAAGGACCTGAGGATGTATTCGGTGTATGCAATTATGTTATTCCCGTTTATTCAAATGACGGCAAAAAAATTGCCTATAATCTTTTCGCACTCGACTCAAACCGCGAGATTTCCGACTATATAGAGCAGTTCGGAATAAAGGAGGAGGACAACAATATTCTTCTGCCCTTCTCATTCGGCTCTAAAAGTGTTCAGGCAATGCCCTTCTTTCAGCAGGTTATGTGGTATTACAACACCTCAAGGGATATGGAAAGAGAAAACGGCAGTAAAATTCCCGCACTTATGTTTATGCACAACCCCATAATTGAATTTAATCTCATTTTCCGCAACCCCGAGGAGACGGATATGTACGGAGAAAAGAGAGAGGCCGTCTGCTGCTCGGAGCTTAATTCGGGACTTTTTATGGCTTGTCTTGAAAGAGGAGATGTAAAGGGAATTTTCTGCGGTCATGAGCATATGAATGCCTATCACGGAAAATACTGCGGAATAACTCTCGGCTATGATGCGGCTGTGGGCTATGATATGTCAGCCCACGACGATATAAGAGGCGGCAGAGTTATAGATATTTCTGAGGACGGTTCTCTTGAAACAAGACACATAAAGCTTATGGATATTATGGGCGAGGATGCTTTAAGAAGAAAGGATTTTTTTGAAGGCGGACTTAAGTATTTTATAAGACAAACGCATTTGTAATTCGGATTTCGGAATTCGGAGAAATTACGACAAAAGTATAATCAAGACACAAAGTGTCTTTCGAATTTTGTATTCTGCATTTTTTTATAAAGGAGAAATTATTATGGATAAGTTATTGGCGTTTTTTACGGTTCTTTTTATGTTTTTTCCTTATTACATTTTAAGTTTTTTGCCCTGCAATATTGATGAGGATTTCACCATTGCCGCAGGTGACGGTCTGTGCATCAACGGTGAGGCTGTAAATTTTGAAAAAACCGAGGCTTCAGACAAGGCTTCATATTCCTTCGGAGGAGTAAAAACCGATATATTCAACTATTACGGTATAAAGTATAAGAGTGATGCTTATGTCAAGGGTATTATCACCTACGAGGGCAAGGACGGTGTTATGAGCGAGGAATTTTTCCTTGAGCCCTCGGAAAACGGAGAGTTTTTCAGCCTTATTGACGGCTATCTCGAAAAAGCGAAGATGAATAAGCTTTATTCATTTGAATTTTGTCCTCTGGACAAGAGTGAATTCACCTTCAGTCTTGATGCAATAGGTCTTTTTAACCGTGCTATTCTTGAAAATGAAATCTATATTGAAAATGATGAGCATAAATTGGGTGTAACACTCAACTGGGGCGGTGCACTTTCATATCTTGAGGACAAAAATTCCTCTGTTGAAGCAGTATTGGCGGACGGTGTCACAAAGGTGGATTCAAATGCATCGTCTCGCTATAACACAATAGCCAAAAGCCGTAATGTAAATCTCATCAATGCCAACGACACAGGAAGACTTATTCAGCAGTCCTATTACGGTACAGGTGATTTTGAGGGGTATACAGGCGGCGTCTTTATGGGAAACAAGTGGAATTATAATCCCGTACAGGGAGGAAATCAGTATAACGATGCCGCAAAAATCGTTGATGTAAGAATAAATGCCGACAGTCTTTATATAAAGTGCCGTCCTCTTGACTGGGCAAAGGAAAAGGAATTTATTACTCCCTCATATATGGAAGCAACCTATTCTCTTTCCGAAGGACTTATAAGGGCACAGTGCAGATTTGTTGATTTTTCAGGCTATCCTACTGTTACCACAACACAGGAATGTCCCGCTTTCTACTGTGTTGAGCCTCTTAACCGCTTCGTTTATTACGGCGGTGCTGCACCGTGGACAGATGACAGCACACTTTCTTATGAAAATGACCTTATTTTCTGGCCGGATGCAGGCTATCCCAACTTCAATGCAACGGAAAACTGGGCAGCCTTCACAGGTGAATTTGATGACAGCTTCGGAATAGGTCTTTATGTTGCAAATGAAGCCTCCTTCCTTGCAGGTGTATTTGAAAGAGGCAAATGCAAAACATTTGATCCCGCAACGGAAAGCCCCACATCATATATTGCGGCAGTTGAGGTTTTTGAATTCAGAAGCTTCACCCCCACAAGCTATGAATTTTTCCTTTCAACAGGAACAGTCAGTGAAATAAGAAATAATTTCAGCAAGCTGGTGAAATAAAATGAGTGTATATAAGATAAAGTACGGAACCCCTGAGACAATAACCCCCTTCAGCTTTTCTCCCCGTCCTCTTTGTGAAATAATTGAAAAAAATCCCGACGAAATGACGGGAATTGAATTCAAGGAAAGCTATATGGGCTGTGTTATAACGGTAAAGGTGCCTCGGGATACAAATTATTACGGTTTCGGACTTCAGCAAAGAGGCTTTAACCAGAAGGGCAACCGAATTCAGATAAAAACCAATGCGGACACAAGAGCCAATAACGGAAATTCCCATGCTCCCGTTCCCTTTGTAATTACCGACAAGGGCTTCGGTATCTATGTGGACTCTGCAAGATATGTAACATTCTATTGCGGTAAAGAAAAGACAGCAAAGAAAGAGAACACCCTGAAGAAAGATGTTGCTCTTTCCGAAAGTGAACTTTACAGTGCAAAGGACACCGCGGGTGAAAAATATCTTGTTATTGAAATCCCCTATGCAAAGGGTGCGGATATATACTGTATAACAGGTGAAAAAATTCTTGATATCGTATCGGAATATAATCTTTTGTCAGGCGGCGGATGTATGCCTCCCTTATGGGGCTTGGGCGGATTTTACCGTTGCTGTGTCAGATTTAATGAGGAGCAGGTGCTCGATATTGCAAAAAGAATGAGAAATTATGAAATTCCCTGTGATATTTTAGGACTTGAGCCCGGATGGCAGACAAAATCCTATTCATGCTCATTCTTGTGGGATGAAGACGGCAGATTTCCCAATCATAAAAATATGATGAAGGCACTTACGGATGATCATTTCCATGTGAATTTATGGGAGCACTGCTATACTCATCCTACGGCTCCCGTGTTTGATGAGCTTCTTGCATATAGCGGAGACTGGCTTGTCTGGGAAGGTCTTGTTCCCGATTTTTCTATTCCCGAAGCAAGAAAAATTTTTGCTTCACATCAGAAAAACCTTATAAGTGAGGGTATTACCGGCTTTAAGATAGACGAATGTGACGGCAGTGACTATACAGGCGGATGGTTTTTCCCCGAATCCTCGGAATTTCCCTCGGGGCTTGACGGTGAAAGATACCGCAATCTTTTAAGCACACTGTATACTCAGACCATGCTTGAAGCATTTGACGGTATGCCCACCTTTTCGGAGGTGCGGGCCCTAGGTGCACTTGCCGCATCATATCCCTTTGTGCTTTATTCAGATCTTTACGAGCAGAAGGAATACCTTTTTGCTACCGTCAATTCAGGCTTTTCGGGAATTTTATGGTCACCTGAGGTCAGACACGCAAAGGATAAGGAAGAGCTTATCCGCCGTATGCAGATGGCAGTTTTTTCTGCTATGGCTCTCACAAACGCATGGTATCTTGATGAAATGCCTTGGGAAACTCACGGCTGTGTAAATGAGATAAAGGAGCTTCTGAATATAAGAACAAGTCTTATTCCTTATCTTTATTCCGCTTATTACCGCTATCACAAGGCGGGAATTCCCCCTGTCAGAGCACTTATTTGTGATTTCTGTGACGATTTTACAAAAAATTGTGACGATGAATATCTTTTCGGCGATAATATGATAGTTGCACCTATTTTATATCCCGAAACAAAAAGAACGGTTACGCTCCCCGAGGGGAAGTGGTATGATTTTTATACGGGTGAGGAAAAAAGCGGCACCTTCGTTTATGAAAGTGAAAATATGCCTGTATTCGTAAAGGACGGCACCCTTCTTCCTCTTGCAAAGCCTGTTCAGTATACCGACGAAAATACGGTTTATGAGGTAACCCTTAAATCCTACGGTAATACCGAAAATGCACAGATAACACTTGTTGACAGTGTTGACGATAAGAAATATGAATTGTACAAGGTAAATGCCCGTACCAAAGGCAAGGTCGGAAAAAGATATAATATCGTATGAAAATACACGGCACCGTCCGTTCGGGCGGTGCCGTGTGTATTGCTTTCATTTTGCTTTTATCAGGTTTTCAGCACAGATTTTCGGAATTCTTCCCAGTCCGTCGGGGCCTACATTCAGAAGATAGTTTATTCCCAGTGACTTCAACTTTTCTCTTCTTTGTCTGATTTCTTCGGGAGACAAAAAGCTGTTGTCATAATATTTGAAGCCCCAGGAGGAATTCATTGTGCCTGCGGTTTCATAAAGACCGTAGGGAGAATGCTTGAAGCCGTGAATTGCATTGGGATCGGTGTTTTCTTCC
>JAZNRX010000054.1:0-14615 GCA_045590915.1 Acutalibacteraceae bacterium
TTTTTTATATTTTTCCAATACTCCTTCGCCGCCTGTTCGGTTTTGTTGTCACCGTAAATGTAATATGTTCTGCCCTTTAAGCTGTCAGGGAGATATTGCTGGTTCAGCCAGTGATTAGGTGCATCGTGGGGGTATTTATAGTGCTGTCCCTTAACCGCGGCATCCTCACCGTCAAAGTGCTTATTCTGCAGATGTCTCGGCACCGGTCCCGCAAGTCCCATTCTCACATCGGCAATTGCCGCATCAATCGCCGCCTCTCCGGAATTGGATTTAGGTGAATTACACACAAGGATAACGGCATCCGCAAGAGGAATTCTGGCTTCGGGAAGTCCCACCTGCATAGCAATATCACAGGCGGATTTTACAATAGGCATAATCATAGGATATGCAAGTCCCACATCCTCGCAGGCACAGACCATAAGTCTTCTTGTTGCGGAAATAAGATCTCCCGCTTCAAGTATTCTTGCAAGATAATGAAGAGCGGCATCTGCATCAGAGCCTCTCATAGACTTCTGATAGGCAGAAAGCATATCGTAATATTCGTCGCCCTCTCTGTCATAGTGCATGGCGGTACGGGTGCATACCTGTGCTACGGTATCAAGAGTGATTTTTCTCTTTTCTCCGTCCTTTGCACGAGGAGAACCGAGAACACTGAGCTCTACGATATTGGCGGCTTTTCGCATATCGCCGCCGCAGGAGGAAGCAATATATAAAACTACGCCCTCCTCGATATCATATTCCTCACCGCTTTCATCACTTAAAATCCCGAAGGCACGTTCAATGGCGGGAAGTGCATCCGATGCTGAAATGCTTTTGAATTCAAAAACTGTTGACCGGCTGAGCACTGCGGAATATATGTAAAAATAGGGATTTTCGGTTGTGGACGCAATAAGAGTTATATCACCGTTTTCTATATACTGCAAAAGAGACTGCTGTTGCTTTTTGTTGAAATACTGAATTTCATCAAGATATAAAAGAAGTCCGTTGGGAGCGGCAACAGTGTTGATTTCCGAAATAACATCTCTTATATCGGAAAGAGATGCACTTGTACCGTTGAGAATATGCAGTTTTTTGTTTGTTGCATTGGCAATAATCCTTGCAACCGTAGTTTTTCCCGTTCCGGACGGGCCGTAAAAAATAAGATTGGGAATTGTTCCCGATTCGATTATATTGCGAAGAACAGCCCCATCTGCAAACAAATGACGCTGTCCGGCAATTTCTTCAATTGTCTTTGGTCGGATTCTGTCCGCAAGAGGAACTGACATCAAAAATCTCCTTAAGGCTAAATTCAAAAATCGGCATTCGAGCTAAAAGGCTATACAGAATTCTGCATTCCGATAGCTTTAATTATAAAATCAACGATAAGGCTTCCGAGCGGGTACGGGCATCTGAACGCATACTGCCTCTGAGTGCAGAAGTGGTGGTTTTTGCTCCTGCCGCTCTGGCACCGCGCATTGTCATACAAAGATGCTCTGCTTCAATAACCACGGCAACCCCCTGAGGCTCAAGCTTTTCCATAAGGAAGTCGGCAATCTGAGAGGTGAGCCTCTCCTGAATTTGCGGTCTTCTTGCAAAATTATCAACAATTCTTGCAAGCTTTGAAAGCCCGATAACCTTGCCGCCGCCGGGGATATATACAATGTGTGCCTTACCCACAAAAGGAAGCAGATGATGCTCACACATTGAATAAAGAGGAATATCACGTACTACAACCATTTCCTCATTTTTTTCTTCGTTAAAGATTTTCAGATGCTCTTCGGGGGACTTTTCAAGCCCCATAAACACCTCTTCATACATTTTTGCCACTCTTTTTGGTGTTTCAAGAAGTCCCTCACGATCGGGATCTTCACCTATGGCAATAAGAATTTCTCTTACCGCTTTTTCAATTCGTTCTTTATCCATAATCATGCTCCTGTATAGTCCACCGTAAAGCAGGATGAAATAAATTTATTGTTCATCATATTGAACTGAAACTGATTATAGCCTGACAGAACCTTATTACCCACTCTGATTTTTGTTACATAGCCTCTGTTTTCATCCATTGAGGCGGTATGCTCGAGAATTTCTATCCATTCACCAGGATTGTCCGATAAGACTATTGTGCTGTCATATGCAAGAATAATTTTTTTCAGTTCTTCTGATGTGTATGTATACTGTTTTATAAATATGGGGTTTTCCATATCAAAATGACTGGGCACAGCCGTGAGATAGGAATACGGAGCCCCCCACACACTTTCGGAGGAAGCAGTCATTCCTGCGGCAAGACCGCTGTATACGGCTAAAATCGGCTCACTGCTGTCTTTAACCGTAATATACTGTCCCATAACCTCTTTTACAAGCTCTTTGAGGTTTTCGGGAATACTGTCATAGCTTCCCTCATAGGCAACGCCCACATCCCAACGGCTTTTTACCTCAAAATCAAAGCGGGCAAGATTAGTAAAGATGCAGATAGTCATCGCCTTGAGTGCTTCCTTATATTTGCCGCTCTTTGTCACACCGTAGATTTCCTGATATACCATTCTTACAAGGATTTCTTCGGTGTTTCTTTCCTTTTGCACCCACATTTCCTTTTTTGCATCTTCATTATACTCATATGTGGGATAGATTACATTTGCAGGAAACTCGTCAATATATCTGACCTCAGTGCCTGTATAATAATGCGAAAGAATATCCTTATAATCATACCCGTTATCTTCAAGTGTCAATGCTCCGTACTGGGAAAGCCCCACTCCATGACCATAGCCGTACACCGTAAAGGTGAAGGTATCGGGCTTTTCGCTTACAGGCGGTGCCGCGGGAGCTTCAATATCAAAAATATCAACAGACGGCAGATTTTCTTCTTCGGGAACCGTTACGAACTGCACTTCGGGCTTTTCAAGCTTTACAGAATAACGGAGAATATTTCTCGCATCGGAAGCGGTAATTTTCCCGTTGTTATCGGTATCAGCAATAATCAGCTGTGCATCGGTAAATTTTTCAAGCTCTACAGAAAATCTCAGTGCAAGCCGTGCATCAGCGGCTTCTATGGAGCCGTTTTTATTAATATCCCCCAGAAGCACCTTCTGTGCTGCACCGGCGGAAACCAGCATAAGCCCGAAAAAAACACAGGCAGTAAAAAATGAAATAAACTTTTTGAACATAACCGTATATACCTTAAACTTCCTGAGCTTTCAGGAATTATCCCACATAAACAGCATCCTCAGTGGTTGTTTCCGTATTATCCTCTGTGCTTTCCTCTGCACCTTCCTGAAGTGTGCTTTCCTGCAGAACATCGTTTTCAGATGTATTCTCTTCTGTCACATCAGATTCACCTGTAATACGGTTTTCATCCTCACCGGGAGTAAATTTTTCAAACATTCCCTCAAAGGGATTGCCTGCAGGGAATACCCATTCAATAAAATTGTCAGCCCACTGAGACATTGAATACTCATTTTTTGTAAAATATGCAGCAACAAAAACCGCAAGTGCAAGAATTAAAGCAGATACACCGACAATAGCTATTTTATATCTGTTTTTTGCAGCCTTCTCCCTGACGGAATATTCACCCTCGGCGACATCATCATTCTGTATTACATCGGAAATAAAAACTGTCAGATCGGCACAGCATCTTGTGAGATATGAGGGAATTGGCTCACCCTTGAAGGAACGGACCTCTCTCACCTTAGTTTCTCTTTCATTGGTGACTGCAAGATAGACAATCTTTTCACTGTCGGGGCTGTCGCCTGTATAGTAGGCACTTGAAATTGCCACACCGTAACGGCAGGAGAAGAATTCACTTGCCACAATGGAAAGGTTCACGACATAATCCACTGGCTGCATATCGCCTCTTTTTTCCGAAACGGGAGAAAACTTTATGAGCTCCTCATCAGAATTCACAGACTCAATATATTCCTTCAGAAAATTGGCTGTACTTGTGTTTGCAACGGCAATTTCCTGCGATTTTTCTCTGAGAAGCCCGAAAAGCTTTCCGGTGTAATAGCTTTTAAGAACTGATGAATCAATATTGACATGATAGGCTGAATTGAGATAGGGAATAACCTGTGAATTAAGAAGAACAGAAGTGCGGTCCTTCTCATAAGGAAGAACAATAATCGTCTGATTTCCGTTAGCAACGGAAAAACCGGCATAAAGACCGTCATCCAGAACAAAAACTCT
This sequence comes from Acutalibacteraceae bacterium, assembly GCA_045590915.1. Classification (GTDB taxonomy): domain Bacteria; phylum Bacillota; class Clostridia; order Oscillospirales; family Acutalibacteraceae; genus RUG806. The sequence continues at coordinate 4,156 of JAZNRX010000054.1, forward strand.
TGAATTCGGTGATACAAAGGAATGAGTTACAGAGAATTCATAATCCTCCTCCTCTTTATCCTTCCCCAGTTCCTGACAGGCTTTATCAAGAAGAGAGCTGTCACAGCTCAATTCAAAGCCGAATGCCTTTGAAAGCATCTGCTTAACAGGGCCGAACTGATGAAGGTCTGCCACAAAAACCAAAGTGTGAGCTTCGGCAACTGCCTTTGCAATATCTGTGGTTGCATCCTTCATATTGGCAAAAGCCGCAATCTCTCCGTTATCGGTAATAAAATCTGCAAACAGATTTTTAAGCTCCGAGTCAAATCGTGAAAAGGAGCTGTGATTTTCAATACCCAACAAAAAAAATCTTATTTTCATACTAAATCCTTTTCTTACTCTTTCGAAAAATCACAATTCAGCAAACAAAGTTTACTTAATTATGATTAAGCAGTTGTGCTTTCGGCGGCAGAAGCGGTCTGTTCCGCTGTCGTGCTATCGTCAGCCGAAGCTGCAGTATTCTCCTGCTGTGAGGGCTTTTCAGATGTTCCGGCATTTGCTCCCGCAGTCGTTGTATTTTCCTGTGCAAAAACAGTCGTTTCGGCTGAAGCACTTGTGCTTTCCTCCGTATCCGTTGTTTCCACGGGAATAAGGTTACCGCTTTCATCCTCAATATAGTAAATCGGCTTTGTCAGATCCTCATAAGGATTCTTTAATCCCAGCTGGTCGTAATATGCCTGAGGATAGCGTGCGGAATAATTGAAGGATGCCTTTGACACATCAACCTCGGCACTTTCTCCGTCTCTCACAAGTCTTGCAAAAACAACAAGTCTTCCGCCTTCGAAAATATCCTGATAGCAGGTATATAAGGTCAGAATTTTATCGGATGCCTTTACATCCACTCCCGTATTTATCATTGAACGCTGGCGGATGCCGTCTATCATATTCATAAAATCCCTGTCCGATGCGAAATCGGTTATGAGATAGCTGAAAAGATGTCCTCTGTCTGCGGCGGAGGTGGAATTTGTAAGCATTACACCGAAAATCTTCCACTGTGTTTTTTCATAAAGAGTCTCCACCGTAATAACGGGAGCCTCCTTATAGCCGTCAAGCTTCATATATGCAGTAAGCTTATTGAAGCCCAATTTATCGTGGGTGTTGTGTCCGTAGATTATGGTATTTTTACTCAGACCGTCCTCACCCATATCGGCACGGTAGTCAACGTAAGGGTTGCCGTAGCGGCTGTAATCTCCGTACATATTTTTCCACAGATAGTATGTGGGAGCAGATTTTCTCTGCATAAGGGGATACCAGAAATCCTTGCCTTCGATTTTAAGAATACCGACGGTATCCTGATTTACCGCATAAAGCTTTGCAAACTTAAGATTCATTCCCTCCGGAAAATCAACATCGGGATATTGCTTTCTGATATTCTCCCAAAGCTGCTTGATTTCAAAATCAAACATCTCGGATTGATCGATGGTTTCAATTTTTGTCTGCCAATCGTCAAGATCCTTTATTCTTTCGCGGTATGTGAAATAGTAAAAAACCATATACGAAAGTCCGAGAACAAGAAGAACAAAGGAAATATCCATAACAAGCTTTCTGACAATTTCCCTTTTGCTGTCCTCTTTATTCGGAAAGTTTTCTTTTATAAAACGCCTGAAATTCTCTTTTGAGAAGCGGCTTGTGAAATAATTTATGAATGCCTCCCTGAAGGTCAGAGAATAGAGCACCCTTTCGGGAACACCCTCTCTTGTTATAACCCTTGCGGGAGAATCAAAGCTGTTGAATCTGTCCACTGTATTCCTCTCACATAATCCGAAAAACGAATTATGAATAACTTATTTATTTTTTCTTTTTCTTGCCCTTTTTTTTCTTTTTATCCGCATCTTCGGTTTTGGTTGCCGACACGTCTTCAATAACTTCTTCAGTAAAACCTATCTGTGAAAATGCATCGGGATTAAAAGACTTACTGAAGTTATCTTCGTCAGAATTATCAGACAAAACATTTTCTTCCTCGGAAGACTGAGTCTGAGTGACTTGTGCATCGGCTTCTTCTGCAATTTTTTCTGTATATGCACCGTCTGAGATTACAGACGGATCAAATACCACGCCGAAATTCTTTACGGGTATTTCTTTTGTTGAAGGAGCAGCCTCCGTTGAGAAATCGTCATATTCATCAAAGGCTTCCTCGGTCTCCGCACTGTCAAGGGCATCACTGAGTTCGGGGCCCATCTGCTCCTTAAGTGCTCTGACCTCTTCGAGTCTTCTTCTTTCACGAAGCTCAGCCTCCCGTCTTATTTCTTCCTGACGGGCAAGCTCCTCAAGACGCCTTCTTTCTTCCTCCTGTGTGCGCTTATTGTACTTATCTACAATCTCCTGCACAGTAGAACGAAGGCCTGCCGTTTCTTCCTTGACGGCATCAAGTCTTTCCCCTGCGAAATAGGGAACGCCTGCAGAAGTGCTTTCCTGTGAAGGCTCATTTTCCTTTGAGGGATTGAGAGCTGCATCTATAGCTTCATCCACAGAGGGCTTTCTTTCGGGAGGAATTGTTTCATCCTTTTTTCCGAAAAACCTTCTCTTTTTTTTCTTCAAAGGCTTTTCGTCTACCTGAAGCCAGCTTGTGTCCGAAGACACATAAGTATTACGATAAGGATTGCCGCTTCCCGTTCTTTCGGTTTTTCCGCTTGAAGAGGCATTATTTTTTTGAATTACGGAAAAACCCTCCGGAAAAAAAGGCTTTTTTGTACTGCTGAAATACTGAGAATTCTGATCAGGTCTTTCAAGATCGGCATCCCTTGATAAAGGATCAATATAAGGGGATGCAGGCTGCTGTATATAGTACTGAGAGGGAACATTGTAATAAGGCTCTCTCGTAACAAAGCTTCTTGCATATGCACTGTCACCGCGGAGCATTCTGTCCTGACGGACTCTTTCTCTTCTTGCGGCTTCAATTTTTGCGGATTCCTCCCAATCGGCATCATATACAACTCTCTGCTCCGATGCACCCACACCTACAGAGGGATATCTGACATCGCCTGAGGCCGTGAATTCGGGACGGGTAACATCCATCGCCGCCTGTGAAAAAGCCTCTCTGATTGACTCGGGAAGCTTTTCCTCTATTCTCTCATCAACCGTGGGCTCGGAAGGAACAAAAGCATCCTCTGCTTCATATTCCACCTTTTCATGCACCGCAACATCACCGTTGCGGTCTGACAAATCAACATTTACCGGAACATAAGGAGCATTATTTCCGCCTACATATTTGGCAAAAAGTCCGTTGAATTCATCGTTGAAGCTGCCGTCGGGATTAAGTATTCCCGCAAGAATATCATCTACACTTTCTTCCGATGCGGAAGAAAGATTTTTCTTTTCTGAATCTGACATAGCCTTTTCTCCTTTATCTTATTGATTTGCAAATGCATCCCACACAGCATATTGTGAATATGGATTTACAAGTCCGTTTCTGTCATAGTAATACTGAGGCATTCGCATATTGGGATTACTGTATGCCGTCGAAACATCCACATCCTCGTTTTCGCCTTCTCTTACGAGCCTTGCAACAAGCACAAAACGGGCATTTACCTTGCCGTCGATATCAAGAAGGTGTGAGCAGGTTGAAAGAGTGAGGAATTTATCCGTCGGCTCAACATCTATTGAGGGATTTATAAAATAGCTTCTGAATGCCACCTCATTTGCAAAGCCCAGTGTGTTTGCATCGGAAAAATTATCATACCAGAAATAAAACAGTGAATTATCAAATTTTTCTTCACCGACACCTATAAAGGCACCTATTATTTTCCATTTGAAATTTCCGTAAATGGTGCTCATTTCAATAATGGGATGCTCACGGTAATATTCTACATCCTCATAGTTTTCAAGCTCTGAAAACATAGTTCTCTGAGTCATCAGATAGTGTCCGTAGAGTATGGTATTCTTTGAAAGGCTTGCTGCACCGTTTTTACCCAGCTTGTTACGGTAATCCATATATATTGTTCCGCCTACATAATAGTCACCGTGGAAATTGGTGCGGTCATAATCCGTATGGTTGTCCGTCTGCATAATTACATGGTCAATATTGGTTCCCTTTATTCTTATCCAGCCCGCAGTATCCTTATTTTCGGAATAAAGAGCCTTGAAGCCGTGCTGGATACCCTTAGGATAATCGACATCGTCATAATTGGGTGAAAGCGTATCGGCAAAAACCGTTGAACCGTCGTAGTACACCGCAGGCCCGCCGTCCGTTTCAAACCGTGCCTCTTCCTTTATTGCTTCATACTCATCTGCAGTACCCGTAAAATACAGAAATAATCCGATAAAACTGAAGACTGCCGCATTAAGAATCCAAAGCACAGTTATAATCCTCTTGTCAGCCGCACTCATAACTCTTTTTTCGGCTTCCTTAATATCCGCCTTGTCCTCCTCGGTGTCATACACCTTGTCAAGATAGAGCTCCCGTACGTCTGTATTCACTTTATTTCCGTCGGACATGGATATTCCCTGAAAGATTTCTCTGTCGGAGAGATTACCCTTGTTATCCGCAAAATTCATCAGTCATCACCTCATAGAATAGAGTTGTACATAGTAATATTAACACAAATATTTATATAATACAAGTAACAATATATACAAATAAATAATATTTTTTTTACTTTACTTATTTTATCTATACTGATATAATAATAAATTGGAAATGTTGACGAAAGGTGTAGTAAAAAAATGCACATAACATCTGTGATAAAGAAATCGGCAGCAGTAATTTCGGTTATAACTGTCTTACTGAGTCTGACGGGATGTCAGAGTGAATATAAAGAAAAAACGTCCTTTGCAATGGGAAGCGTTTATACGTCTAAGGTGTTCACCGATGATACGGAAAAGGCAGATGAAATGCTATCCCTCATAGATGATGCCATATCGGAAGCGGATATGACATTTTCGGCAACAAATGAAAATTCCGAGCTTTATACACTGAATAAATTCAAGATGATTTATGCCTCTTCCTATCTTAAGCAATCCTTAATGAAGACGATTATGGTGTGCAACACTCTCGGAAGAACCGTGGATATATCAATAGGAAACATCACTTCCCTGTGGGGCTTCCATACAGAAAGCCCATCGCTTCCTGCTGATGAGGACATCAGCAAATACAATATGGACAACCGCATTGAAAAAATCGCAATAGACACCGAATCCGATAAAATCCTTCTCGAATCAGGCATTTCACTGGATATGGGTGCTGTGGGAAAGGGACTTGCCTGTGATGCGGCGGCTGAAGCAATAAGTATCTACAACATTCCCTGCATAGTCTCCTTCGGCGGTACGGTAATGGCATACAGAAGAGGCCCTTCAGATGACAAATGGTCGGTAGGCATAAGAAATCCCTTCGGAAGCGACTCGGATATTTTTGCAACGCTCAGACTTTCACCCATGGAGCCCAAGGGTGCAGTATTTGTCTCCACCTCGGGAAGCTACGAAAAAAATTTCACCGAAAACGGAAAAACCTACCATCACATTCTGAATTCAAAAACAGGCTACCCCGTTGAAACAGACCTTATCAGCGTAACGGTGGTTGCTCCCTCGGGACTCAACGCAGATGCACTTTCAACTGCACTGTTTTCAAACGGACTCAACGACAGATCACTTGAATGGCTGAAGAACTTCGGTGCTGAAGCAGTATTCGTATTCACGGACAAAACCTACTATATAACAGAAAACTTAAAGGATGCTTTTGAGCTGACAAGCTCTGAATTCACTTTCAAGGAATATAATGAAAATTAAAAACTTTTTCCGAAGGGCAGACATCATTATAATAATGCTTGTTCTTCTGTGTGCCGGTCTTTTTTATCTGATAAACAGAGGCTCTCAGAGCACAACCGCACAAATAATAATTGACGGCACCCTTTATGAAACAATTGATTTTTCCCAAGCCGTCTCCCCATACACAAAGGAGCTGGGAAACGGCATCACCCTGCTTATAGAAAAAGACGGAGTTTCCGTTATTTCATCGGACTGCTACGGCAAAAACTGCGTAAACTGCAAAAAGCTCACCCGTTCCGGAGATACTGCAGTGTGCATTCCGAACAAAACCGTAATAAAGGTTTCGGGGACAAACAAAGCCGCCCCCGATGCAATGACATACTGATATGAAAAATAAAAAGGTTTTCAGACTAACCCTCACGGCAATACTTGCCTCTCTCGCTCTGGCACTTTCGTTTATTGAAAGGCTTATTCTTACGGCTTTCCCGTTGCCCATGGGCATTAAATTCGGATTTTCAAACATCATAGTAATGTTCACCTGCTCCGCTCTCGGACTTATTCCGGCACTTGTACTTGCGGTGATAAAAGCAGGCTTTGCCGCACTTTTATCAGGTACGACATCAGGTATTATTTCCCTTTCGGGCGGTATTCTCAGCGTTATTATAATGTATCTTCTGGGCAAGCTGCCGAAGGAAAGGCTGTCCTTCACCGGAATTTCCGTGGCAAGTGCGGTATTTCACAACATCGGACAGACAGCCGCCGCTTCGGTTATTGCGGGAAGCGGACTGTTTGCCGCCTATCTTCCCGTGCTTCTCATAACGGGAACCGTTGCCGGTGTTGTGACCGGAACCGTTCTGAATATAGTTTATCCGTCTATTAAAAAACTTAACATAAATTAACAATATAATCCGGAGGTTCTTTTATGGCTAATTTACGTCCCGATGCAATTCTCAAAGCCATCGGAAAGGTAAAAGGCGGCGTTGCCGTCGCCCACAACAAATTCACTGCTGACAAAGAAACAGTGAGAATGCCCGCTCCCGAAACGGTAACTCTTCCGATGCTTCAGCATATCGGCGTTCCCTGTACTCCTACAGTAAAGAAAGGCGATATTGTTACGGTCGGACAGATTATCGGTGACAGCGACAAATATGTCAGTGCACCTATTCACGCGTCTGTTTCAGGCAAGGTCATTGCCGTTCAGGATGTAAAGCTGGCAAACGGCAGAATGGCTCCCGCCGTCACTATAGAATCTGACGGAGAAATGAAGCTTTTCGAAGGCATTGAGCCGCCTAAGGTCACAAATAAGCAGGAGCTGGTTTCAGCTATACGTGCTTCCGGACTCGTAGGTCTTGGCGGTGCAGGCTTCCCCACGCACGTAAAGCTTAACACCCCCGAGGACAAGAACATTGACACCCTTATCATAAATGCGGCGGAGTGCGAGCCCTATATCACCGTTGACTACCGTGAATGCATTGAAAATTCATGGAATATTCTGGGCGGTGTTTATGCTCTTCAGGAGCTTCTCGGCTTCAAAAAGGTAGTTATTGCCGTTGAAGATAACAAGCCGGAAGCAATTAAAATTCTGAAAAATATAGCAGACAGCGACATTGACCACGGAAACATTGTACGCCTTATGACACTGAAATCCCGTTATCCTCAGGGTGCGGAAAAAATGATGGTTCTTTCGGCAACGGGCAGAAAGGTTCCCGCAGGCGGTCTTCCCTCAGATGTGGGCTGTGTTGTTATGAATGTTGCAAGTACTGCCTTCATTTCAAGATACTTAAAAACAGGCAAGCCTCTCACAAGCCGCAGTGTGACCGTCAGCGGTAACTGTATTGCAAATCCCATGAATGTCCGTGTTCCCGTGGGAACCGAGCTTCAGAAAATCATTGATTTCTGCGGCGGCTTCAAGGATGAGCCTTACAAAATTCTTTCCGGCGGACCTATGATGGGAACCGCGGTAACAGGCACCGATGTTCCGCTTCTTAAAAGCAACAATGCAATTCTTGCCTTCTCAAAAACAGATGCAAAGGTCAAGCCCGAAAGAGACTGCATCCGTTGCGGAAGATGCCACAGTGCATGTCCTATGAATCTTATTCCCACGCAGATTGAAAAATTTGCGGCATTGGAAGATGCCGAGATGCTGAAAAATCTGGGCACATCAGTCTGTATGGAATGCGGCTCCTGTGCATATTCCTGTCCCGCAGGCAAGCCCCTTGTTCAGCATATGAGACTTGCAAAAGATGTTATGAGAAAGGCAGGTATAAAATAATGAGTGACAAAAGAATTCTCACAGTCAGTGCATCCCCTCACACAAAAAGCTCAGGCACAGTAACGGGAATTATGCTTGACGTTATAATTGCTCTCATACCTGCGGCATTTGCAGGTATTGCAGTTTTCGGTTTCCGTGCGGCTGCCGTTATAGCAGTATGTACGCTCAGCTGTGTAGGCTTTGAATATGCATCGAGAGTGCTTTTAAAGAGAAGCAACACAATAGGTGATTTAAGTGCCGTTGTAACAGGACTTCTCCTTGCATTCAATCTTCCCGTAAACATTCCCCTCTGGATGTGTATTATCGGCTCACTTGTGGCTATTGTAGTGGTCAAGCAGTTATTCGGCGGAATAGGCCATAACTTTGCTAACCCCGCAATCACTGCAAGAATAGTGCTTCTTGTGTCCTTTGCATCTGCCATGACAGGCTTCACTGCTCCCGGCAGAGCCTCTGTTGATGCAATAACAACCGCAACTCCCCTGTCATATCTTTCCTCTATAGACCTTTCAGGCGATATTACCGCACAAATCAGCAAATTTACCGCTGACGGTAATCTTCCCGGTCTTTTCAATATGTTCTTCGGCGTCAGAGCAGGCTGTATCGGAGAAGTATGCTCCGTAGCACTCATTCTCGGTGCCGTATACCTTCTTCTTCGCGGAGTTATAAGCCTTCATATTCCTGCGGCTTACATACTTACCACTGCGGCGTTTATGCTTATCGTATCTGATTTCAACATTATTTTCACTGCATATGAAATTCTCGGCGGCGGTCTTCTTCTCGGTGCCTTCTTTATGGCAACGGATTATTCCACAAGTCCCATAAACAAAACAGGAAAAATCGTGTTCGGTATCGGTTGCGGACTTCTCACTGCAGTTATCCGTCTTTACGGCTCTCTGCCTGAGGGTGTCTCATATTCAATTCTTCTTATGAATATTGCATCTCCCCTTATTGAAAAGGCAACCGCACCGAAATTCTTCGGCTATAAAAAGCCCGAAAAAGCTAAGAAAGAGGAGGCAGCATCATAATGGATAAAAATGATATTAAAGTAATTGTCAGAACAGCTCTCTCCCTCTTTCTTATATGTGCAATAGCAACAGGCATATTGGCATTTGTAAATTCTGTGACCGATCCTATCATAGCAGTAAACAACGGGAAGGCAGCTGACGAAGCAAGACTTCAGCTTCTTTCCGATGCAAAGGAATTCACACAGAAGGAAAAGGACGGAAAGATCTATCATATCGGCACTGCAGACGGTGAAGCGGTAGGCTATGTTTTCACCACAAGTGCCTCCGGCTACGGCGGAACCATTGAGGTTATGACCGGCATAAAAGCTGACGGAACAGTTTCCGGAATAAGCATTCTCTCAATAAATGAAACACCGGGACTTGGTATGAATGCAAAGAAAAACAGCTTCCTTTCACAGTTCACGGGCTTTTCGGGAAGCTTTACCGTAGTAAAGAACAAAGAGCCTGCCGACAATGAAATTCTCGCAATCACAAGTGCAACAATAACTTCATCTGCCGTAACCAAAGCAGTAAATGAAGCATTGTCACTCTACAATTCGGTAAAGGAGGGATAAGAAATGGCAGAGAAACAGAAAACAAGCTATATGAAAGAGCTGACAAAGGGCTTCCTTAAGGAAAACCCTGTTCTGAGACTTGTTCTCGGCACCTGTCCTACCCTTGCTACATCAACATCTGTTGTAAACGGTATCGGCATGGGCATTGCCGCAACAATAGTTCTCATCTGCTCAAACATCGCCATTTCCGCATTGAGAAAGGTTATCCCCGAAAAAGCACGAATTCCCGCATACATAGTTATAATCGCATCCTTTGTTACCGTGGTACAGATGCTTGTAAAGGCATTTGTTCCCGCTCTTGATGCATCCTTGGGTGTTTTCCTGCCCCTTATTGTTGTAAACTGCATAATTCTCGGCCGAGCAGAAGCATATGCAAGTAAAAATCCCGTGCTTCTTTCCGCCATTGACGGTCTCGGAATGGGCATAGGCTTTACTGCCGCTCTCTTCCTTATGGGTACAATAAGAGAAATCATCGGCGCAGGCACCTTCCTTGCAGGTATTGACACAATGCTTGGTGCATATATTGATTTAGGAACCTTCACAGGCTTTGATTTCACTGATGAGCTTGCCGAAATCGGCTTTTCACCCATGACACTCTTTATTCTTCCAGCCGGCGGTTTCTTCGTTTTCGGTATGCTGATGGCGCTGGCAAACAAGCTTGCCGAAAGAAACGGTCTCAAGAGTGCAACACTTAACGGCTGCAGCGGCTGTCCCCATGCCGCATTCTGCAAGCAGTTTACCGAAGACGGTGAATGCACTGCAGAAAATGAGCCTGAAACAAAGGAAGAAGCTCCGTCTGTACCCGTTTCAACCGCAGAAACAAAAAAGAATGAGCAAAAAAAGGCTGAAGAAAAGACCGCTCCCGTTCAG
>JAZNRX010000055.1:0-4609 GCA_045590915.1 Acutalibacteraceae bacterium
CTTATCACTCTTTGCTCAATGCTTCGTATCCCTGTTGGTCTTCACAACGTACCCGAAGAAAAAATCTTCCGTCCTGCCTGCTGGAACGCATTCGGCACAAAGGACCTTGAGGGTGCAGACTACAGAGCATGTCAGGCATACGGCCCGATGTACAAGTGATTTCGGAATTCGGATTTCGGAATTCGGAGACTGTGTAAGGGCGGATGCTTCGCAAGGGCGGATGCTTCGCAAATTCGGAATTCGGAATTCGGAGACGGCTGAAATCGGACTTTTGCTGAAGAGCTGTAATTTTTCTCAATAAAAAGCAATCCCAAGCGGTAAATTTTCCGCTTGGGAGTTTTTTTAATGCAAAATGCGAAGCACTCGGCTTTACACTGTTTTCCCGTTCTTGTCCACTTTTACGATCTGTGATTTTTCGTCGGTTTCGAAGGTGAATGACCATATTCCCGTGTCGGTGTCAAATTCACCGTACTGACGCTTGTTTTCTCCGATTGCATTCTTTTGAGCAATAGCCAATGCTTCTTCACGGAAGAGTATGCCGTCGGCAATGCGAAGGGTTGAGAGAATTGCTCTCATATCCTCGCCGTATGTTTGCCACCATGTGGCATCCGCGTTGTTTCTTATGACATAGAAGCCCGGTGTGTCCTCGAAGACAATATAGTCAAAGGTGGGATTACTGTCATATATGCCCATATGGGCGGCATAGCCGTTTATTCTTGTTTCTTTGGTTGTAAGTCCCGTGCCGCACACACCGAAGCCCTTCATGAACTCAATGGTTACGGTGCTTTCGGGTGAGCCGTAGTGATAGATGCTGATGCCCGTACTGCCATCGGGGGCATTTATTTCCTCATATCTCCAATCCTCAGGGAGAGAAAGGGAGAAATTTCCGTTGTCCTTTATGATTTCAACGGCTTTCATTCCCTTTACAGCCTTCAGTCCGTTGAAAAACAGGTTGAATCGGGCATCGCCGGCATCGCTTCTTTTAATTTCAAGCAGAATTCTGTGATATGCCATATCACAGGTGCCGGCATCCGGAGTAATTGTATCTATATATACATTTATATCCGAACCGCTTTTAATAACCTTTTTTACCTCATGGGTGTTGGAGCCGCTTCCTTCCTCAAGGTGAGCAATGAATAAAGCATTATCCTCGAAAAATGCATCATCGTAGCTTTTGACGGCATTAAGAAAATCGTCGTTTATTCCCATCTGCTTTTCCTTGCAGTAATTTTCCAGCTCTCCGGTGTTTTTTAATACAGTGAACATAGGGAAAAAGAGAGTTCCGCCGGGGGCGGCGTGGGGAAGCTCTGTTCGTACAAACTGAGCCCTGAATTCTATATTCTCACCTGTGCCGTCAAAATCCTCTGAAAGCCAGCCCAAAGTCTTCATCGAGGAGATAACATCGGGAGAGATTTCCGAAATATTGCCGTCTCTTATCTTTTTGCACCAAAAAACGCCCGTTGATGCAGGATAGCTTTCGGCAATCCCGTCGTGAATAACGAAAATTTCATCCCCGTTTTTTAATTCGGGTATTACATTCTTTTCGGTATCCCGTAGTGAAAGCCTTATGGGTGAGTTTTCTCTCACAAGAAAACAGGTGCCGTTGTCGGAGATAAGCACGTTTCCCGTGCTGATTGAAATACTGCTGTACTGTGAAAGTAAAACAGCGGCACCGATGCCGAGAATGAATACGCCAAGAATTATTCCTACGGTAATAATAATTTTCTTCTTCACGAAAAAACACATCCTTTCATATATTAAGACGCAAAAAAGCTTTATTTGTTGCATGTTTTATGAAAAATACTGAAATAATCATTGAAAATCAACAATACAAAATCTTTGACAATGTTTTCTTTCAATGCTATTATATACTTAACCTAATAAGAAAGGAAGAAAAATTTATGCTCAGTATTTTTTATTCAGTAATTGCAGGTATTGCATCTGTTTTTATGATGCTTTACGGTGTTATCGGCGGTATCAATAATTTTGATACCATTCCGAAGTATGAGGACAATGTTGCCGCATTCGAGCCTTATGAAAATACCATTGAAACTGCAGTTCCTCAGACCGAACTTTACAATATTATTAAGGAACACTTTGAAAGTGACCTTCCTGCAGGCAAAATAGTCAAGAAGGCTATTGTTCTCGGTTATGACGGATGCCGTGCGGATGCGCTTCATCTTGCAAAAGAGGACGGTGCAATTTATAAGCTTATCACTGACGGCGGTAAGGCATACATTTCCTATTGCGGCGGTGTGAATTACCCCTATTTCAACACACAGGCAACCTCAACTGCTCCCGGCTGGTGCTCAATCCTCACAGGTCAGTGGGCAGATGTAACAGGTGTGTCGGATAATGATATTCCCAAGTCAACAGATAACCTCACACTTCTCACCTCTCTTGTTGAGAGCAGAGAAGCAAGAAGCTCCGCCTTCTATGTATCATGGAACGGACATTTTGTAGGCAGTGATTCCACCTACATCAACGAAAAGGCATATTGCGAGGAAAAGGGACTTAATGTTAAATTCTCAGATGCAGATGACGATAACGGCACCTTTAATAACACTCTCAATGATGTAAAGAGCATTGACTGCTCCGACTTCATTTTCACAATCTTCGAGCACACAGACCACGAAGGTCACGATACGGGCTTTGACCTCGGAAACGAAGCATATGTAAACGGCTTCTATGCTGAAGAGACCGAAAGTGCAGAAATTATTGAGGCTATTGAGTCAAGACTCACATATGGCCTTGAGGACTGGCTCATAATCATCACTTCCGACCACGGCGGCTTCAACACAGGTCACGGCTCCTTCACCATTCAGGAAAGAATGACCTTCTATGTTGTCAGATAATCTGAATTAACAAAAAAATCAACCTCAGGAGTGAAATCCTGAGGTTAGTTTTTTTATGAGTTGCACAAGCCTTTCTTATGCTTCTGCATTTTCGCCTTCTTCTTTCTTCTCAAGGAATGTGAAGAGAGTGCCCATAAGCATAATAATCCAATCAATAATAACTCTTGCAAAGCCGGGAAGCATATCCATAAGAAAAACTCCTTTCGTCAATATATAGATAGTATATAATATATTCTGCTGTTTGTCAATTTATTATTTTTTTCTTCCCCCTTTGTTTTTTTGCCTTGCTCTGCAATATAATGGGCTCACAATAAAAAAGTAAAGGAAGGATTACAAAATGAGACAACGAAGACGAGGTTTATTTTTTAAAATTTTTTGCTTTATGACTGTTATTGCGGTGGCTACGGCAGGCTTTATGTTCTTTATGGATAAAAACAGTGAACCAAGGCTTGTTGAGGGTGATGAAATTTCGGGGCGTATTCTCTATACGGGAGAAATTGACAGCTGGCGTTTTGTGCCCGATGAAACCCGCAATTTCTATTTCTCCTTTATGTGTGACAACGAATACGGGGATTATTCCTTTGACATCATTTCCGAAATAACAGGGGAGTCAAAGGGCATCAAAAAATATTCGCAGGAAAACCATATGACACAGATGTATCTCGATGAGGGTGAAGCGTACATAATAAAGGTTATCGGAACCGATATGCCCTGCGGATATAAAATTAAAATCGGTTCCTTGCCGAGAGACGAGAAAATTGAAAACAGTTCTGTGACAAGTGCGCTCGATTTTTACGGAAAAACAGACATATGGTATTACAGGGCGGCAGTTACGGGTGAATACAGCATAATCACAAGTGCCGCACAGGAAATTTCATATACCGTAAGGGTGCAGGATGAAACCTCAGGTACAGCGGAAGGGGAGCTTTTATATTCGTCTGACAGCAAGGTTCTCAGAGTCAGTATGACAAAGGGCAACCTCTATAAAATCACGGTAAGTCAGAACAAAGGCTTCAGTACCTACGGGCTCAATATTGTATTGATAAAATGACAGTTACATAAACCTCTTTCCCAAAGAATAATCGGGATGTCTTCACTGACATCCCGATTATTTTTAAGAGAAGGTATTTATGAAATTGTCAGCTGTCTTGAGGGGGGAGCGGTTACTGCCTTTTCGGGCATATTGAGAACAAGAACACCGTTTTCGTATTTTGCGGAAATGTTTTCCGTGTCAATTCCCGAAACGTCGAAGCTTCTTTCATATGAGCCGTAGGAACGCTCAATTCTCACGAAGCTGTCCTTCTTTTCGGTATCCTCGCTTTCACTGTGACGCTCTGCCTTGATTGTGAGGATGTCTCCCTCAATATTTACGGAAATATCCTTCTTGTCAACACCGGGAAGGTCTGCTTCAAGCACAAATGCTCCGTCTGCCTTTCTGATGTCTGTTCTGAATGGCTTTATCTGTGTCTTTTCCGAGAAGAAGGGTTCGTTGAAGAATGCTCTTGTGAGAGACTCCATCTCTCTGAAGGGGTTGAATAAGGAACGGGAATAATTCATAGGGATAATTTCAAACATTGTTTTTTCCTCCAATTTATAATATAATATAGTTTGTGATTTTTCAGGGAAGTTATTCACAAAAGAAGCCTGTCACCTGAAGGCTTTTGCCCTGAGGGACTTCCGTTGCTCTTCCCTGTATCTATAATATACACACAGAATGTTATATCCAAGTGATATTTCTGTTACTATTCTGTAAA
>JAZNRX010000056.1:0-6014 GCA_045590915.1 Acutalibacteraceae bacterium
CGACTTGGTGACCAGGCTTCTACGTCAATTGAGCGAACCTTAAGGTCAGCCAGGTCGCCGGAGCAACATTCGAGAGTTCTTACAGGAATATCAAGGCTTCTGAAAAGGTCAACTGTGTTCTGCCAGAGCTTGTCAAACCACATTTTGCTGTCCTCGGGCTTACATACAACTACCATTTCCTGCTTTTCGAACTGATGAATTCTGTAAACGCCTCTTTCTTCAATACCGTGAGCACCCTTTTCCTTTCTGAAGCAGGGTGAATAGCTTGTGAGAGCCTGAGGAAGTTCTTCCTCGGGGATAATTGTATCAATGAATTTACCTATCATTGAATGCTCGCTTGTACCGATAAGATAGAGGTCTTCACCCTCTATTTTATACATCATAGCTTCCATTTCCGCAAAGCTCATAACGCCTGTAACTACATCGCTTCTGATCATAAAGGGAGGAATGCAGTAGGTAAAGCCGCGGTCAATCATAAAGTCTCTTGCATAGGAAATAACAGATGAGTGAATTCTTGCGATATCGCCCATAAGATAGTAGAAGCCGTTACCGGCAACGCGTCTTGCACTGTCAAGGTCAATGCCGTTGAAGCGTTCCATTATATCTGTATGATAGGGAATGGGGAAGGAGGGCACTGCAGGCTCACCGTAACGCTGAACCTCAACATTTTCACTGTCGTCCTTGCCGATAGGTACACTGTCGTCAATAATGTTGGGAATTATCATCATTATATTCTTGATTTTTTCCTGAAGCTCGGCTTCCTTTTCTTCTGCGGCAGCAAGAGCCTCGGACTGTTCATTTACAAGACGCTTCATTTCTTCTGCTTCTTCTTTTTTACCCTGTGCCATAAGTGCACCAATCTGCTTGGAGAACTTATTTCTTGAAGCACGAAGACCGTCTGCCTCAGTTTTGTTTCTTCTGCTTTCAACATCAAGAGCTAAAACCTCGTCAACAAGAGCGAGCTTATTGTCCTGAAACTTCTTTTTGATGTTTTCTTTTACTATGTCGGGATTTTCCCTTAAAAATTTAATATCTATCATTATTTTTCACTCCTCATTAATCTTCAGAAAAAAGCTTTGCCAGCTTCTGCAGGTCATCCATATCAAAGAATTCTATTTCAAGCCTTCCGCCCTTGTCGGAGCCCGAAACAGTAACCTTTCTTGCAAGAACTCCCGAAAGAGCAAGCTCAACCTCATCATAGAACTTATTTCTGGCTTTTTTTGGTAATTTTTCCTTTTTTGGCTTTTTAAGTGTTTTTACAAGCTGTTCAGTCTGCCTTACGGACAACTGTTTTTCAACAATTTCATTTGCAATGTCGGAAATAATCTTCTCATCTTCAAGTCCGAGAAGAGCTCTCGCGTGGCCTGCAGAAAGCTTTCCTTCTTCAACAAGCTTCGACACATCCGAGGGAAGTGCGAGAAGTCTTAATGCATTTGCTATTGCGGGACGTGATTTTGAAAGCTTTTCTGCCGCTTCCTCCTGCGTATAACCGTACTCCTCAATAAGCTTTTTGATGCCTGCGGCTTCTTCAATGGGATTTAAATCCTCACGCTGTAAATTTTCAATAAGTGCTATTGCTGCGGCTTCCGCGTCCGTGAGAGATTTAATAATTACGGGGACCTCTGTAAGCTCTGCCCTTCTTGCCGCTCTCCAGCGTCTTTCACCGGCTACTATTTTGTATGAGCCGTCTGACATGGGACGGACGAGAAGAGGCTGAAGAACTCCGAACTCTCTTATAGAAGCCTCAAGCTCACAAAGAGCTTCCTCGCTGAACTTTGTTCTGGGCTGCCCCCTGTCCGGCTCAATATCACCGATGGGAAGCATTACGGAGCCGCCGTCAGACAAAGCATCTGATGAATTATCAAGAAAAAGACTGTCAAAACCTTTTCCGAGACCGCCTTTTTTTGCTGCCATTTATTTACCTCCTGTCCTGCTTTGACAAAAACTCGTCGGCAAAGTCGGAATATGCCTCTGCACCCTTGGAGCGTCTGTCAAAATATATTATGGGCTGTCCGAAGCTGGGTGCCTCGGATAATCTTACATTTCTTGGAATTGTTGTGGAGTAAACTTTTTTCGGGAAGAATTTTTTAACCTCCTCCACAACCTGTTGTGTCAAATTAAGTCTTCCATCATACATAGTGAGGAGAACACCCTCTAACTCTATATAGGGATTATACAGTCTTTTTATGTTTCTGACGGTAGCCATAAGCTGTGAAAGTCCCTCAAGTGCATAATATTCGCACTGAATGGGTACTAAAAACGTGTCTGATGCTGTGAGTGCATTAAGAGTTATAAGTCCGAGAGAGGGAGGACAATCAAGGAAAATATAGTCATAATCCTCCCAAATAGCAGCAAGCTGATTTTTAAGAAGTGCCTCTCTGTTCTTTATATCAATTATTTCAAGCTCTGCACCTGCAAGATTCATATTTGAAACCATAAGGTCAACATTTTTGAATTCTGTGTGTACAACAGCTTCTTTTGCCTTATTATTGCCCACAAGAACATCATAAGATGAAACTTTTATTGCTCTTTTGTCTATTCCAAAGCCGCTTGTGGAATTTCCCTGAGGGTCAATATCAACCAAAAGAACTTTTTTGTCTTTTGCACCAACACAGGCGGCAAGGTTTACGGCAGTAGTCGTCTTTCCTACCCCGCCCTTCTGGTTAAGCACGGCAACGGTTTTTGCCATCAGCGGCTCCTCCTTTATTTATATTATAATACAGTAGTATAACAAAGAAAAAAGGAAAAATCAATACAAACAACCCAATTAACCCATATGAAATATCAGCAAAGATTTTATACACAATTACCAACAGAGGATTGTTTCACGTGAAACAGCCCAACGGCAAAGCCGATGGAAATTCGGATGCTTCGCAAATTCAGATTTCGGATTTCGGAATTCGGAGAAAGCCCTACACAAATACAATCAATTTTCAACAATGTGCCGAAGGCACGAGCGTTACAGAGCGAAGCGTGGGAGACGCAAAGCGTCTTCCTTCACATTTTCCGAAGGAAAATATATCACTCTTTACGCAGTAAAGAATATCACTCCTGCGAAGCAGGAATATCACTCATTCCAAAGGAATGAATATCACTCCAAACAGAATGACCGTCGGGAAACCGACGGTCATTCTGTTTGGTTGTGGGGTGTGAAAGAGAAAGATATGGGCTGTATATGATAAAGAGTTTCCTCTAAACCATCTTGTTTATTGAAATTACATATTCAATCATTCTGTCATCAGACAGTTTTCTCACTTTAGCACTGATTCCCGATGCCGTCATTGTTTCAACTGCATGCTCAATGGTGTTCTCAAATATTTTGTAATCCTTGAAGTGACCCATAAATACAGTTTTCTTATTATGTAAATCAGTGAAATCAAGTGCTTCTCTGAAGCTCATTCCGTTATTTATAATTAAATCCGTAATTTCATTCTGCAGTCTTATGTCTTTTATTCTGCATATTTCATTGGCGGTTTTTTCATCAATATTCCCCGAAATTATCTTCCATTTTATATTTTCGGGTAAATTCAGAAGTCTTATTCTGGAGAGAACCATTCCTTCGGGGACAGACAATACCTCAGATATTTCATTAACCGACATAATATCCCTTAATTTTTCTATGGCGAGAGCGGCTTCAAGATAATGAAGCTCCTTTATATGAATATCAGAAACAAGACTCATTATGAGAGAGCTGAGATTATCGGTGCTGATTACTATACAGGGAAGATTTCTGATACCGCACAAAACAGCCGCCTGACGTCTTCTCTCTCCCGAAATCACTCTGTAATTGCCGCTTTGCTCAAAACAGACAGTAAGCGGATTTATTATACCGGACTGTCTTATGGACTGTGCAAGTCCTTCAAGCTCCTCAGATGTAATAATTCTTCTGTTTGGGATTTCAGGCGGAAGTATATCTTCAACGGGAATAAGAAGCACAGCACCGCATGTTTTCACCTTTTCTTTAATCATACAACACCAAAACAATAACCGTGATATTCCGGCAAGGCTTGTCCTTTCATTAACAGAATATCACGGTCAATATGATTATTTTAGATTATTATGTATGCTGATTATAAGAATTTTCGGCAATTAAAGAGGCTTTTTTGAAATCTGAGCAAAGGCTCTTGGATATTTTGTCGGAGTCTGCGATATTTTTTTTGCAATAATAATCTCTCTTTCACTGCCGTCGGGAATAGTATATTTATTTCTCGATTCTAACTTTGCACCGAGATTTGCTATTGCTCCCAAGCCCCTCTGTGCTTCTTCGGGTGAAAGCACTGCTTTCAGAGGTGAGAACACTCCCCCAACCTTAACGAGAGGTATTGAATATTCACTGAGAACATTAAGAGATGCCACTGCTCTTGAAGTTACAACATCAAATTTTTCCCTGAATTCAGCCTTCTTGGCAGCATCTTCCGCACGAATTGTAATAATATTACCCTTAAGTCCCAGCTCATTTGTCATAAAGCGGATAAAATCAAGCTTTTTGTTTACGGAATCTATCATAGTTATGTCAAGAGAAGGATCATAACAAAGAAGTGCCGCACCGGGAAAGCCTGCACCGGTTCCCACATCTATAATCTTTTTTTCGGGAGAAAGCTCAACATATTTCATAAGACAAAGGCTGTCAGCAAAATGCTTGATTACAATATCATCAGGAGCCGTGATTGCAGTGAGATTTACCTTTTCATTATAAGCAACAAGCATTTCGGCATATTTATCAAATCTGTCTGCCGTTTCATTGTTCATTTCAATTCCGAGACTGTTACATGAGGTTATAAGCAGTTCCTTTGAAATCATAAATTACTCCCCTTTCTGATTTTTTGCGAGATATATAAGCAGTACGGAAATATCCGCAGGGCTGACCCCTGAAATTCTTGAAGCCTGCCCTATGCTTCTCGGTCTGATTTTCGAAAGCTTTTCAAGTGCTTCTGTACGAAGATTGATCACGTCCTTATAATCTATATCCTCGGGGATAAGCTTCACTTCAAGTCTTCTCATTTCATTGACCTGAGACAACTGTCTTTTTATATAGCCGTCGTATTTAAGTGCAATTTCAACCTGTTCAAAAACCTCATAGGGCAAATCAGGTCTTTCCTTATCAAACGGAGTCAGCACCTCGTAGTTAAGCTGAGGTCTTCTTATCAGATCAGCAAGCTTACAGCCCGTGGAAAGAGCAGATGTTTCACGTGAAACAAGCAATTCGTTTATATCCTCACGGGGCGCAATAACAGTGCTCTCAACTCTGTTTTTTTCAATTTCTATAAGTTCAAGCTTTTTAAGAAGCCTGTTGTATTTCTCCTCGCTCACAAGACCAAGCTCATAACCTGTCTTCATAAGTCTTATATCGGCATTATCCTGTCTTAAAATAAGACGGTATTCAGAGCGTGATGTCATCATTCTGTAGGGCTCATTACATCCCTTTGTAACAAGGTCATCAATAAGAGTACCTATATATGATCCCGAACGTTCAAGAATGAAAGGCTGCTTACCAAGAACCTTGTGAGCCGCATTGATACCTGCAACAAGTCCCTGTGCCGCCGCTTCCTCATATCCTGATGAGCCGTTAAACTGCCCTGCACCGAAAAGACCTTCACAATTAAGAAATTCAAGCGTAGGTCGAAGCTCAAGAGGATCTACACAGTCATATTCTATAGCATATGCATTTCTCATAATCTCACAGTGCTCAAGTCCCTTTATGGAACGGACAAAGCCCTCCTGAACATCTATGGGAAGAGAAGAGGAAAGACCCTGTAAATAAAGCTCCTCCGTATCAAGTCCGCAGGGCTCTATAAATATCTGATGTCTCTCCTTTTCAGAGAAGCGAACCATCTTATCCTCAATGCTCGGACAATATCTTGGGCCCACTCCCTCTATAACACCACCATATAATGGGGAACGGTGGAGATTTTCCATTATTATACGCTTTGTTTCATCATTTGTGTATGTAATATAACAGGAAAGAATGTTTTTAGGTGTATCCTCAAGTCGGATCGTAGCCATGTCGTTCTGTG
>JAZNRX010000057.1:0-5550 GCA_045590915.1 Acutalibacteraceae bacterium
CACACACTTACCGCACCTTACACACTTTTCGCGTTCAATCTTCAAAACTCCGTTCTCAATTCTGCGTGCGAAGCACACTGTAAGGCATTTGCCACATGATGAGCATTTCAGTTTATTAAAGGAAAGGGTTGGTGTTTTCTCAAGGCTTTCGGGATTATGGCACCAGATACATCTGAGAGGGCAACCCTTCAGGAACACGCAGGTGCGAATACCATCGCCGTCGTGTATACAAAATTTTTGTATGTTGAATATAGTTCCCATTTTACTTTATGCTCACCAACTTTCTTAATCAATTATACCACTCAAACAAAGAAAAAACAACAAGAAAGTCAGTATAACAAAAAAAGCCGCACTCCGAAAGGAATGCGACGATACATAAAAATTATATCAAACTATATACAAAACTCTATTTTAAGCAAAAAAATTGAGTATTCACAGGTCAAATCCCTTATGAATACTCAATATGGTGCGAGAGACGGGACTTGAACCCGTACGGGATTACCACACGCCCCTCAAACGTGCGCGTCTGCCGATTCCGCCACTCTCGCTTGTTCATCGAACAAAATGAATTATATCAAATCAAGTATTGTTTGTCAAGACTCAATTTTAAATAATTTGAAATATTATGGTGTTTTTTTCAATATACTATTCATTTTGTTGAATAGTATCGATCTGCGTTTTTCTGTCAATTCTTTATCAATGATGAATTTATCATTTGTTTTTTTTAGGATATCCCCTTCCCTGACATCAATATCAAAATCTGTCAAAGGAATTCTGATAATATCGCAATTTTGTGATTCAAGACTAACAATTCCATCTTCAATAGAAACAATTGTGTAAATCATTTTTCTACTCCGATTTGCATAGTTTTACCGTCTCCGTAATAGACAATTGTGCCGTTTCGGTCTGTTCTGTACACATCAATTTCGTATTCGTTCAGAATCTTCATAGTTTCAGTGTGCGGGTGGCCGTAAGAATTGTTCTTGCCACAGGAAATTACAGCTATCTCAGGTGAAACTGCACTGATAAAATCTTCATGACTTGATGTACTGCTTCCGTGATGTGCAACCTTGATGAGATCAGCGTCAACATTATATTCGTTTTCAAGTATCTGTTTTTCGACAGCGGCAATGGTATCTCCTGTAAACAACACTGTAGTATCGCCATAAGTTGCCGTAAAAACTATGGACATAGCATTGTAATCATCTGATTCTATTATAGGGGCCACTATATTAATCTGAAGATCTCCGAAAGAATATGTATCCCCTGCTTCAACTGCAACCGCTTCTTTTGTATTTTTATATATTGTATCCAATAAGTTTTCATAAAGGTACGAGGTCGGAACATTGAATTCACTGAAGTATGTAGTAAAAACGGTCTCGCAATTAATTGAGCGCATTATTGTTGCGGCAGAACCTATATGGTCTGAATGGGGATGTGAAAGAACATAGCAGTCAATTTTTTCAATATCATTCTTTTTGAGATAATTTAGAACAGTGTTTGCATTATCTGCCTCTCCCCCATCGACAAGGATATTAATATCGTTACATTTTATCAGGGAGCAGTCGCCTTGTCCGACGTCAATAAAGCTAACGGAAAAAGGATAATCAAGATAATCCTTTTCGGGAGTAGCTGTATCATCTTCAGAAAAATTAATAAATGCAAAAACTGATATAATAAGTAAAAATATCAGTGTTGCAAGTGTCGGATGTTTAATTCTATTTCTCAGTTCTTTAATTTTTTTTATACCGTTTTTGCTTAGTTTCACTATTTTTTCCTCTGTTTGTTTTCTGGTAATTCTGATTATCTTTCTCCTGAGCAATAAGACATTTAGGTCCATTTCCGATTAAATCGGTACGTTTAGCCTTGCGCAGTGCCTTTAATACAAGTTGCTTATTTTCAGGTGCAAAATACCGCATTAATGCTCTTTGCATGGACTTGTCCTCAGGCGTTTTTGCTACATATACCTCCTTGAGTGTGTACGGATCAAGTTCTGTATAAAACATTGCTGTTGAGATAGTTCCCGGTGTAGGATAAAAGTCCTGAACCTGTTCGGGATGGAGATTATTCTTTTTAATGAATAATGCTAATTCAACGGCATCATTAAGAGTTGAGCCGGGATGAGAGGACATAAGATACGGAACGATATACTGTTCTTTGCCTATGCTTTTTGTAAAGGTAAAATACTTTTCAGAAAACTTGATATAGGCTTCAATATGAGGCTTGCCCATTTTGTCAAGGACAGATGCACTGCAGTGTTCCGGTGCAACCTTCAACTGACCGCTGATATGATTTTTTACAAGTTCCTTAAAAAAAGTATCGTTATTATCGCAAAGCAGATAGTCATATCTGATACCTGAACGTATAAATACTTTTTTAATTTTCGGAAGTTCTCTGACACTTCTTAATATATCAAGATATTCACTGTGATCAGCAATGAGATTTTTGCATGGAGTTGGAGCAAGACACTTCTTGTTTTTACAAAGTCCCCTTTCGGTTTGACCTTCACAAGAAGGATATCTGAAGTTTGCAGATGGACCTCCGATGTCGTGTATATATCCTTTGAAATTTTTTTGTTCAGTAAGCTTCTTTGCTTCAGATACGATGGATTCTTTGCTTCGGGAAGTTACAAAACGGCCCTGATGAAAAGCTATAGAACAAAAATTACAAGCTCCGAAGCAACCTCTGTTGTGTGTAATTGAGAATTCAACCTCTTCAATTCCCGGCACACCACCCAATTTTTCATAGGACGGATGATAGGTTCTCATAAATGGTAATTCGTAAATTTTGTCAAGCTCATCACTTGACAGCGGATCCATTGGGATATTCTGAATAAGCATCAGCTTTCCGTGCTTTTGTTTGATTATTCTTCCTCTGAAGAAATCCTGTTCATCCTGCTGAATTCTTGCTGCAATGGCATATTCTTTCTTGTTCGCCTTGACATTCTCATAGGAAGGACATTCAACACCCGTGTAAGGTGTTTCACTTGTCGGACAAACATAACAAATTCCTTTGATTTTCCTGATAATATCAGTTTTTGCACCATGAGCAAGAGCGTTAGCAATTTCAACAGTTTGCTTTTCGCCCATACCGAAGGAAAGTATATCAGCACCGGATGAAATTAGAATTGAAGGTAAAACTTCATCAGCCCAATAATCATAGTGGGCGAATCTTCTCAAGGACGCTTCAAGTCCGCCGATAACAATAGGCATATCGCCATAGGCACGACGAATAAGCCGACAGTATTCCTCAACGGCTCTGTCAGGTCTTTTTCCGATTTTTCCACCTGGAGTATATGCATCCTCGTTTCTTCGTTTCTTTGCAACTGTATAATGTGCAACCATTGAGTCTATATTGCCGGATGAAACAAAAAAGCCGTAGCGGGGTTTACCTAATATCTTAATTGATTCAGGATTTTTCCAATCAGGCTGACTTATTACACCCACCTTGTAGCCTGCATTTTCGAGAACACGCGTTATTATTGCCGCACCGAAACTTGGGTGGTCAACATAAGCATCGCCGGACACATAAATAAAATCAACATAGTGCCAACCTCGTTCATTTAAATCAGATTTACTTATTGGCAGAAACATAATTAATCAACTTCACCATCTTCTGTGACATCATCAGCATATGTATCGGTGACAGAATTATTCATAGCGTTCATTTCATACCATTGTGCCTTGGTAATAAGAACATTTCGAGGCTTGCTTCCCATATGAGGTCCCACAATACCCTTTTGCTCAAGAGTGTCCATTAATCTGCCTGCTTTTGCAAAGCCTAAACCGAGATGCCGTTGTAAAGCAGAGATTGAAGCTTTTTCAGGAGCACTGACAAATAATTCAATTGCTCTGTTAAGAAGGTCATCACCGGAATCAACTGAACCTGAGGATACATCTTCGGTTTTCTTCTTTTCCTTTGCAGCCTGTCTTTCAATTTCTTGCTGAATGTCGTCACTGTATTCGCTTGAATTTGTGCTTTTTATGTAGGTGACAACCTTTTCAATTTCAGAGTCAGATAAATAACATCCTTGAATTCTGACAGGTTTCGGTACACCTACAGGGTAATATAGCATATCACCGTAGCCCATAAGCTTTTCTGCTCCGGCAGTATCAATGATGATTTTGGAGTCAACATATGATTTAACCGTAAGGGCAATACGGCTGGGAATATTGGATTTGATAACACCGGTAATTACATCAACGGAGGGACGCTGTGTTGCTACAACGAGATGCATACCGGAAGCACGTGCCATCTGAGCAAGTCTCTGAATGGAATCTTCAACCTCGGATGGAGCAACAGTCATAAGATCAGCAAGCTCATCAATAAAAATAACAATCTGAGCCATTTTTTCGAGATCATCATTTGATTCGCAAAGACTGTTATATGCAGCTATATCTCTGACACCGTTTTCATTAAGAATTTTATATCGTCTGAGCATTTCCGTGACAGCCCAACCCAATGCACCGGCTGCTTTTCTCGGATCTGAGACAACAGGAACAAGAAGATGCGGAAGACCGTTGTAAACACCGAATTCTACCTGTTTCGGATCAATTAAAAGTATCTTAACTTCATCAGGAGTTGCATTATAAAGAATGCTGACAATCATTGAATTGAGACATACAGATTTACCTGAACCCGTAGTACCTGCGACAAGAAGATGCGGCATTTTTGCAAGATCACAGAACATAGGATTGCCTGCAATATCTTTGCCGAGAGCAACACATAATTTACTTTCGGAATTGCGGAATTTACTATTATCTATAGACTCTCTGAATGTTACGGTTGCCTTTTTTGAGTTTGGTATCTCAATACCAATAGCTGCTTTGTTAGGAATTGGTGCTTCAATTCTCAGCCCCGCGGGAGCTGCCATATGTAAAGCAAGGTCATCTGCGAGATTCGTGAATTTACTGATTTTTACTCCGGGTGCTGGAGAAAGCTCATATCTGGTAACAGTAGGTCCGGGAACAACACCGACTATACTTGCACTTACATTGAAGCTGTTAAGAGCAGCAATAAGACGTTCACCGTTATTCTTCAATTCATCAGCCGACTGTGTTACGTTTTCAGGTTTCGGTGCCTTAAGACAATCAATGGGAGGTAATAGATATTCTTTTTCAATCTGAGTATTTACGGCGTTATCAAGTGAATTCTGTAATTCATTTTTTTCTTTCTCCGATAATGGCTCGAGGTTGACTTTTTCTTTTTTTTGTTTATCGGTAACGGCTTCTGTGGTGTCGTTATGAACTACAGAGGAATAATCAAAATCATGCGTTGCATTATTTGATGGTTCAGATGCATTTGTTGATTGTGAAAAAATACTTTGCTGCTCAAAATTTTCAATTAATGGTTTTGAATTCTCCGTTGAATTGCTTTTTTCAGCTTTAGTATTATCTGTGGTTACATCTGATTTGAAGAAATCTTTTACAACACGGGAAATTTCATTTTCTTTTTTAGTTTTTTCTGCAATTTTTTCGTTTTTCTTTTCTTCAGCTTTTTCAATTCGCTTTTTTGAAAGTTCATCCTTTGATTTTTCAATAACATTTTCTA
>JAZNRX010000058.1:0-6784 GCA_045590915.1 Acutalibacteraceae bacterium
AAATGGTGGGTAAGCGGAATATGGTTCTGCATAGGCTACGGTCTTAACGGTCTTAACAACGCTCCCGCCACCGCCTTTGAGGGTGAAATCAGCAGAGAAATCAACGACTATACGGAATATCTCACGGGTGAACGCCCCGACGGTACATTCGGTCTTCTTACAGACTATATAAATAAACTCACACAACCTCTCAACACTCTTATGGCTTTGTGGGTTATCAAATGGACAGGGTATGACACAACCCGTGAATCAACCTATTGGGCACAGGATTCGGTTTCCGTTTATCAGAAGGTATTTGCTTTATATGCCTGCGGAAATCTTGTTCCCCATATAGTCAGAACAATTCCTCTTTTCTTCTATGACCTTGACGGACAGAGAAAGATTGATATGTATAAGGCACTCAATGAAAGAAGAATGCTCATTGCAAAGGAAAATCAGGGCAAACTCAGCGAAGAAATGTCAGCCCTTGTTGAGATGCTTTCGGAGGAGAAAAAATAATTTAACATCTTATACAAAAAAACCGACCTGATGTCAGCGGTCGGTTTTTTTTGTATGTTACAGGCTTTATGAAGCTTATTCCGATATATATCTTTTTGCCTGTGTTGAAAACAGCTCATAATATCTTCCCTGCTTTTCCATAAGCTCCCTGTGGTTTCCTTCCTCAATCAGTCTTCCCTGCTCCAGCACTAATATTTTATCTGCAACCGTAGCACTTGAAAGTCTGTGGGATACAAAAACTGTTGTACGGTCCTTTCTCAGCTCATCAAAGCGGTTGTATATTTCCTGTTCCGCAATGGCATCAAGGGAGGCTGTGGGTTCATCGAGGATGAGAATGTCTGAATTACTGTAGAAGGCTCTTGCAATGGAAAGCTTCTGCCACTGACCTATTGAAAGCTCCGTTCCGTTATCCTCAAAATATCTCATCAGCGGTGTGTCATATTTTTCGGGAAGTCTATCAATAAACTGCTCACTGCTGCTCTTTCTTGCAGAAAGGATTATTTTCTCCTCGTCCGCTTCTTCTTTGATGTTGCCGAAGGCAATATTCTCTCTTACGGAAACGGCATATTTTCCGAAATCCTGAAAGATTATTCCGTATAGACTGTAAAGCTTTTCGGTGTCATATTCTTTTATATTTACACCGTCAAGCAGAATTGTCCCCTGTGTCGGATCATAAAGACGGGTGAGAAGCTTTATAAGTGTGGTTTTTCCTGCTCCGTTTAGTCCTACAAGAACAACCGTGTCGCCGGGTTCTATAACAAAGCTGATATTATCTATAACCTTTTTAGGCGAGCCGGGATATGAGAAGGATACATTTCTGAATTCAATTCTGTGTCCTTTGTTTCTCACGGGTGATTTGGGACACTCCCCTATTGCCGTAACGGTTTTTTTCTCCTTCATAAATCTTATGAGATTATCTATAAACAATGTGCCCTCATATACAGTTGCTGTAGTTGAAATGAAGGTAGCAATTCCCGCGGCAGTGCTGTTAAGGGCACCTGTGTAGAGTGAATAATTGCCTATTTCAATTTTTCCTTCAAAAACCTGCTTTGCAATTATAAGAAAAAGAATACAGTTTGCGGCTGAGGACAGCAGGGAGAGAGCAATATTCCAGCCTCCCTCTTTCAAAAACAGTGATTTAAGACCGCTGAAATATCTTTTGAATACTTCCTTATACTTTTTTGTAAAAAGGTCGGAAAGACCGAATATTCGAATTTCTTTAACAAGGTCCTTATCGGTGAGTATGTTGGAGAAATATGTGAGCATTCTCCTGTCCTTTGAACGATGCCGCATATATCTGAAATTCTTTTTTCTGTATACGAAGCTTACAACTGCGCCGGGTATACTGAGCAGTATAACAAGAACAGATGCCCACGCGGGCTTTACCTGACTGAGAATAACAAAATATGAGCCAACGGTGATGACAGTGCTTACAAGTGTGAAAACAGAGTTTATTATCTGAATGGGACGGTGGTCTGCTTCTCTTGTTGCATTTTCCAGTCTTGCATAGAAATCAGGCTTATCGAAGCTTGCAATGTCAAGCTCCTTTGATTTTGCCATAATTTTTTCTCTGACATGATTTGCAACAAGCTCCCCTGCTATTCTTGTTACAAGGGATTTGACATTATTGACAAGAGAAATCAGGAAAATACAGACAAACTGGAGAATTAAAAGCCATACAATACCGTGCCACATTTCCTCGTTCAGTCCGTTTTTTGTTACTGCTGCCGTAAAGCCCTCGGCAAGCTTTGTCAGAAGAAAGGAGCCTGCATATGCCTGTCCTACGGGAAGAATTCCCGACAGTACTGAAAGAAACAGCATGGAAAAAAGTATCCACGGCTTTGTTTCCCAAACAAGACGGAAAATATATGACAGGCGGAAGAAGAATTTTGTCAGAAGCTTTTTGAGATATAAAGGAATATCCTTCAGTTTTTCGGGGCGTTTTTCCTTCAGCTTATCAATCTGTGCGTCAGGCGGAGGTCCCATTGGCGGATGCATAAACATTCACTCCTTATGTAATAATATACAGTATTCATATAATATTATACATATATATTGTTGATAATATATTGAAAATCAGCTTTTTTCTGATATGCGGTTGAGAAATATATACTGCTGTGCAAGGCCTTTGTTGGGGGAGAAGAAGGAGGGGAGTCCGTCGGGATAAAGTCGGGCTGTGGCTCTTTCAATGTGTCTGTCCACAGGGTATATGTCCTTGAAGCCCAGAGAGAAAAGCATGGTGCAGTCGGCAACCTTTTTGCCCACGCCTCTGATTTTCATAAGCTCACGTCTTGCACTGTCCTCGTCCATTTTTTTTATGGCATCAAAATCTATTTCACCCTCAGCAATTTTTCTTGCCGCATCAAGAATATAGGGAACGCGGTAGCCGGCTTTAAGTACACTTAAATCCTCCTCTGTTTTAAGTGCAAGCACCTCGGGTGAGGGGAAGGCATAGCCGTTTTTTGTTTTCTCTCCGAATGCCTCAGAGAGTCTTTTTATTATTCCTTTTATTCTCGGAATGTTATTGCAGGAGGAGATTATAAAGGATATAAGAGCCTCTGACGGCTCCTGATTGAGAATACGAAGGGTTCCGAAATTGTCATACTGTTCTTTTATGAAGCTGTCCTCACAGATACGGCTGAGAATATCCTTATGGTCTGTATAAAGGTCAAAATATTCTGCCCATATGTTTTCCACATCTTCCTTCGGAGTATCTATAAAAAGCAGACCGTCGGGTGTCTTCTTAACCCGTGTATCCTTGCCGAAGGCTACGGCACTATATATAGATTTTTCAGTTTCTTCCCAACGGAAAGCCTGACCGCAGTCGAGAGTGAGATGAAGATTTATTTCTCCGAAATCCACGGCTTCAATTCCGTTTTTTGTGGTTAAAAGCTCCATTTTTTACCTCGTATAATGTATTTGGCAATTTAAATAAAATTTTCCGAATATTTTATTTAAATATATCTCCATTTTGTATAAGGGACAAGATATGAAAACTACCTGTATATGTTAAAATATTAACAATGTCTGGTTGTTAATAACTTTTTTGAGACGAAAACACGGCAAATCAAGGGTTTAGAGGGGGAGTTATTAACATTTTCAACAGAGTTTTCAACAATTTCAAAGTTTTCAACAATATACAGAATGTATAAAAACATTGACACCGCATATTGTGCAGCATTTATTAAGCCGACACAAATGTCTTGTTATTTTGCCGAAAAATGCAGAATTCCGACGAAAATTTACCCTTTGCGATATGATGTGGTCTGTTTTTTTGTTACCACAACATATACACTCGGATATGTATTGTTAAATTATTAACAATAGGGTAAAGGCTTGTTTCTGACGCTTTTTAAGATAGGGTATCAATGAGCCGGCTGACAGACTCTTCTTTTATTGTTGTTTTTCGTGATAAGCTCACATTTTGTATCAATTGTGCTGAAAAGAAATTGAACCGCAGAATATTTTCCCGTATCAATCTGTTTTTGGAAGGATATCTGATTTTTTAAATATCTGTATATTGTGTTCGGGCTTTTTATGATATATGGGAAGAAAACGTCATTGTGAGAAAATTTCCGAAGGTAAGAAGCACTGCAGTATTCCGGTTTTGCAGAGGGACTGTTTTTAAATTGCGTTCTGAGATTTACGGGAAGCTCAATTCAGAATTCTGCTCACGGGCAGCCCTTCTTAATATTTTTTAGGATACCTGTTTAATTTTTCTTTATTGAGTAATAATTTAAATGTATGAAAATTTTCACTTATGATTGTGAGGTCGGCTTATGCTTAAAGGTGTAAACAGACAGGTGGTTGAGGTGTCGCATCCAGAAAGTGCATATTTTGAAAGGGTACTGTTTTTTGTAAAGCCTGAGGCTATGACGGTCAATGAGACCAGATTAAAGGACAGTGCCAATGCTCTTATATCACAGGCAGTCCGTCCGCCCTGTGAGAAAAAACGGAATAAAAAAAGCGGTCTCATGCAGTTTTTAAAGCTTACTGCGGCAGCCGCAGGGGGAGCCGCAGTAAGTGCTTTTTTTGCTTTCATTTCATAATGCAGTGCATATAATATCTTATGCATAAATATGCGAAAAAGCTTTTCACTGCGGTCGGGCTTTTATTTGCCTACGCAGAATTTTGAGAATACCTCGTTTACAATTTCTTCGCTTGCTTTTTTGCCTGTGAGAGTGAGAAGATGCTCTATTGCACTGTCGATGCTCACATTTACCGCATCAACGGTCATACCCATTGTGAGAGCATCTTGTGCTTCTTTTATACATTCGTTTGCTTTTTTTACACAGTTATACTGTCTTTCGGCGGCAAGCATTTCCTGTGTGAAATCAAGTCCCTCGGTGCCTAAAATTTTTTCGAGAGCCTGTCTTATCAGGTCAAGGCTTTCGTCGTTCTTTGCACAGAGTGTTATTGTATAGGGTATATATTTTTTTATTTCGTCCTCGGAGAACTGTGAGGGCATATCGGATTTGTTGAGAATTCCGAGAGCTCTTTTTCCCTGACAGGATGAAAGAAGAGAAATATCCTCTTTATCCAGTGGTCTTGAAACATCAAAAACTGCAAGAATAAGGTCGGCTGTTTCGAGTCTCTCAAGAGCCATTTTTACTCCGATGCTTTCTACCTCGTCGGGAGTTTCATGAATGCCTGCGGTATCGGCAAGACGAAGGACAATGTCGCCTACGCGGACTGTTTCCTCGACTACGTCTCTTGTTGTTCCTGCTATTGAGGTGACTATTGATCTGACACAGCCTGACAGCACGTTCATAAGTGTGGATTTACCCACATTGGGCTTTCCGCAGATGACTGTGTTGACACCCTCGGTAACCGCTTTTCCGCTGTCATATCTTTTCATCAGGATATTAAGCTCGTTTTCTGCGGCAAGAAGTGTCTTTTGCAGCTCACCTGTTTCAACTGCGGGAATATCCTCGTCTGGATAGTCGCTCCACACCGCAAGTCCTGCGGCGGCAGTGATGAGAGATGAACATATTTCCCCGATTTTTTTGCTGACATTGCCTTTAAGGGTATTTCGTGCCGCATTGAGTGCGGCTTCACCCGAGGCGGAAATGATATTCATAACGCTTTCTGCCTGTGTGAGATCCATTTTTCCGTTGAGAAAGGCTCTTTTTGTGAATTCGCCTGCCGAGGCGGGTACGGCTCCGAGAGAAAAAAGAAGCCTTAATACCTTATTCATTATAAAAAGACCGCCGTGACAGCATATTTCACAGACATTCTCACCTGTATAGCTTTTGGGTGCTCTGTATACTATAACAACGGCTTCGTCAATGGGGGAGCCGTTTTCGGTTATCTGTCCGTATGATGCACGGTAACCCTTCATTCCGGTTATTTTCTGCCCCGAATATGAAGAAAAGCACTTGTCTGTTATTGTCAGTGCATCTTCTCCCGATATTCTGATTATTCCTATTCCGCCTGCCGCATTCGGTGTGGCTATTGCCGCTATTGTTGACATACTTTTTCTCCCTTAACACAGGTATATACATATATTATTATATATCCCGCAAATGAATATTGCAATAAAATATAAATAATGATATAATATTTTATCTGTTTTCTGTTTATTTAATCATTTCGGAGGGTATTATGGATTATTTTTCAGGAAAATTTGATGTTGCGGTAATCGGTGCGGGACATGCCGGCATTGAGGCGGCTCTTGCGGCGGCAAGGTTGGGTACAAGGGTTATATGCTTTACCATAAATCTTGACTGGATTGGTAATATGGCGTGCAATCCTTCAATCGGCGGCACTTCAAAGGGGCATCTTGTAAGAGAAATTGATGCTCTCGGCGGTGAAATGGGTGTTGCCGCAGATAAGAATACCCTTCAGAGCCGTATGCTTAATTTAGGCAAGGGCCCTGCTGTTCATTCTTTGCGTGCACAGATTGACCGTCGTGAATATTCAAAATATATGAAAAATACCCTCGAAAAGCAGGAAAACCTCACTCTCGTACAGGCTGAAATTGTTTCTCTTGCAAAAACAGATAATTCTCTTTGGGAATTAAAAACACAGCTTGACTGTGTTTATCACAGTGAATGTGTTGTTATTGCAACAGGAACATTTCTTGACGGTAAAATATTTGTAGGGGATAAGTGCTATTCAAGCGGACCTGACGGAATGTTCCCCGCTATCGGTCTTTCCGACTCGCTGAGGGAATGCGGTGTGGGACTTCGCCGTTTCAAGACGGGAACTCCCTCGAGAGTAAACCGCAGAAGCGTTGATTTTTCGGCTCTTGAGGAACAGGTGGGTGATGAAAGGGTAGTCCCTT
>JAZNRX010000059.1:0-3043 GCA_045590915.1 Acutalibacteraceae bacterium
TGGCCCTCCGACTTCCTCATAATCATATTTCTGAATATCAATTCCGTTGAGGGTGATGTATCCCTCTGTCGGGTCGTACAGACGGCAAAGCAGTTTTATCATCGTTGTTTTACCGCTTCCGTTCATACCGACAACTGCAATTCTGTCACCAACTCTGAATTTAAGATTGAGATTTCTGATTGCATAGTTTTCGGTATTCGGATACTTAAAGCTGACATTATGAAACTCAATATCATACTTGTTATCCATTCGCTTTTCGGTGGGGATAGTGCCGTAGTGCATTTCGGTCGGTGTGTCCAGATAGTCAAAGAATATTTCGAGATAATCGTTATTGGTGCGTAAATCTGTAACAGCACTCGAAAAGATTTCTGCCGCTTCAACAATACGTGCAACGCAGAACTGATATTTAATGAAGCCGCCAAGACCAAATGCGCCTATATATGTTTTGAGCGCAACGAAAAGATAAGTGGCACCCGTTGTAAGAACATAGAACAAATTGAATCTGTTGTTCCTTTTCCTTTGAAGAGAAAAGAGTTCTTTGCAGCCTTTAATCCATTCATCGTAAACTTTATCAGATGAAAAACGGATAAGCCTTTTCTGGTTGAAGATGTGAATGTCTTTGCATGCCTTACTGTCATCAATATAATCGTCGAGGTAGTAGTGTAAAAGTCTTTCAATCATTGAATTGCCTTTAATTTTTTCAACAGAAAGACGGTTGAATTTTGATGTAACTTTATATTCACCGACAGCACAAATGGCAACAAACACGAAGAATGCTATTGTAAATCCCGGTGTGTCAATAAATTTTTCAAAGCCCGACAGAACCTTATCGGAATGCTTGAAAAACAGCTCCATTGAAATAATTGAACACATAACGAGTTTGCTGATGCCTTCAAAAAGCGAAACCAAGTTCACCATAAGTTTTCCGAGTCCGCCGGTACCACGGCTGTCGGTTATCAATTGGCGTTTGGCTCTTATCAGCGGATCTTCCATATTCGGGTAGTCCATCGAAAAGCTCTTGCCGTTGAGCAAAACCTCTTCCCATTTTTCTGAAATTATATGGAATGTGCGTACTTTACGCCACGAATAATCTCTGAAAATATAAAGAACTACTTCAGCGGCATACATTGAAAGAAGAAAAACAATCTTTTTGGGATCTCTGTTACCTGTAAGCTCATCAACAATTGAGGCTGTGATGTAATTTGCGATAACAAAAATAGCCGTGGCAAAAAATGAATAGAGAAAGTTATGCAGAAGAAAATGCGGAGTATTGCTTTCAATAAGCTTAAGAGCTCTCTTTATCATCCGTAAATCTTCTTTGAGAGTACGCTTATGCTTCTTCATTTTCTTCCGCCTCCTTTTCATAATATTTGCTTTGAATTCTGAACATCTCGGCATATTTGCCTGAGCGTGCCATCAGTTCTTCGTGTGTGCCTTCTTCGGCGATTGAGGCATCATCAAGCAGCACGATTCTGTCACAGAAACGAGTGGATGAAAGTCGGTGGGAAATATAGATTGAAGTTTTGTTCTTTGAAATTTCGCTGTATTTCAGATAGATTTCATTTTCTGCTATCGGGTCAAGTGCTGCTGTAGGTTCATCAAGAATAAGCGTCGGTGCATCCTTGTAAATAGCCCTTGCAAGAAGCAATCTCTGAATTTCACCGCCGGACAATTCAACGGCATTTTCATTAACATTCTTTACAAGCAAAGTGTTTTCTTTTTCAGGCAGGTTTTGTATTTTTTCATATAAACCTGCTTGACGGATACAGAAATCGAATCTTTCAGCATCACTTTCTCCTGCGGGAAGCATTGAGACATTTTCGAGAATGGAACAGGGCATAATTCTCGCTTCTTGGAATACAGCAGAAACAGATTTGTAGTATTCATCTCTGTTAATCGCTGAAATGTCGGTTCCGTTTATTTTGATTGAGCCAGAAGTCGGTTTGTAAAGTCCGCTCAGCAGCTTAACAAGCGTTGTTTTACCTGCTCCGTTTACACCGACAAGCGCAAGCCTTTCACCGGCATTTATCGTAAGGTTTATATTATTGAGTATGATTTTATCCGTTTCGGGATAAGTAAATGAAAGATCTTTGATTTCAATTTTATACGGCTTATTGGCAGGCATAGACTTACCGTTTGCGTTTTCCATCGAATTCTCAATGTCAAGGAATTCACGCAAATCGTTGATAAGCATATTTGAAGGGATAATATCAGAAAGCGTTTCACCGATATATTCAACCCAGTGGGTGAAATCCGTAACGGAAACAGCATAGAGCACCAAAGCGGTTTTGGACATTTCTCCGTTAAGAGCTTCATAGGCTATGTAAGCAAAAACGCCGATTTCAATGCCGACATTCAGGAGCAAGCGGAGTGTATCGGAAATAAAATAGTAGAAGTACATTTTGTTTGTCCAGAACTTGCGCTCACCGATGAAATATTCACTCATCTGTTGAAGATAATCTCTTAAATGGAAAAGGCGGATGTCTTTTGCTATTGCAAAGTCGCGGGATGTTTTTGTAATATAGTTCAGCTTTCTGTCAACAGCTGCCAAGGGGTCTTTTGTTTTGTCGATAAGTCGGTTCTCGACAAGGGTTGAAACGAGCCCTAAAAGCTGAGCACCGGTCAGAATGAGTATAAGCCACGGATTCAGTGATGCGGTAATTGTGCCGAATGTGAAT
This sequence comes from Acutalibacteraceae bacterium, assembly GCA_045590915.1. GTDB lineage: Bacteria > Bacillota > Clostridia > Oscillospirales > Acutalibacteraceae > RUG806. The sequence continues at coordinate 2,679 of JAZNRX010000059.1, forward strand.
ATACCTACTATATTTGTAAACATTATCGAAAATCTTTCCACAAAGCCGTAAACACCGTTTGAGCCGAGTGAGTTTTTAGCTTTCTGGTACTTATCTCTTCCGGAAGGACCTTCTGCGATTTCAAAGTCCATATCCATAATTTTTTCGCCTAAAAGCAAATCAAACTGTCTGTTTGTTTCATTCTTTTTTACAAGTATTTTCTCATTTAATCTGTTTGAAATAAAACTGGTAAGCACAGAAAATGCTGCAAGTCCGAGTGCTGCCAGAACTATCGAGCTAATACCTTTTTCATTTTCAATGCACCAAGTCAATACTGTTACAAAATAAGCTACTATAAGTTCCATCAGAATAATGAAAGGGGACTG
>JAZNRX010000060.1:0-4975 GCA_045590915.1 Acutalibacteraceae bacterium
TTTGAATACTTCTCCGAAGACCCGACAATTTCGGGCATTATGGCGGATGAAATCATCAAGGGCGGCAACTCCGAAAGCCTTGTAACAACAATCAAGCACTACGCACTCAACGACCAGGAGTCCCACAGAAACGGCGTCTTCACCTGGTGTGATGACCAGGCAATGCGTGAAATCTACCTCAAGGCATTTGAAATTCCCGTAAAGGAAGCACAGCCCAAGGGCATAATGTCGGCATACAACCGTATCGGCACAAAGTGGTGCGGCTCAAGCTCTGCACTTCTTAAAGATTTGCTCCGTGAGGAATGGGGCTTTGAAGGCTTTGTTGTTTCGGACTACTCCTCCAACTTTACGGGTAGCGGCTATATGAGCCCCGTGCTTGCTGTTTACAACGGCAACGATACCATCCTTTCAGGTATGTGGGCACTGCAGGCACTTCAGCATAAAGCGGCTGTCAAGCTCGCCTACGCAAAAGACCCGGTCGGCTTTGGCAATGCGCTTCGTGAAGCATGCAAAAACCTTTGCATTATGAAAATGGAAACCAAGGCATTCAAAAATCCCGAAATCACCTATGATTCGTCACTCATCGGCACATTCGACACCCTTGACGACTGGACTTTTGAATTCCCCTATATCTTCACTTTCTTAAGATTTATTTTAAATAACATCACCAATGTAGTAATCTACGCATTCAGATTTATTCTTTAATAAGGAGATAAATTATGTTGCAGATTTTACAAAGGATTATTGCTGTTCTCCTTTCTTCATTCAGCGTTTTGTCAACCTTTATCGGCAATCTGTCAAATGAAGAATATGAAATTTATAAAGACCTTGCCTACGGCGAAGCCGAAAGAAACATTATGGATATCTATGTGCCTGACTCAGCTTATGAAAACGGGCACAACGGCGTAATACTCTATATCCACGGCGGCTCGTGGACAGGCGGAAACAAAGAGGATATGGCACAACGCTGCAAACGCTTTGCACAAAAAGGCTACATAACCGCAACAATGAATTATACGCTCTATGCCGACGGACTTTTCGGAAAGGTAACCGCACTTACAATGTGTGACGAAATAGGCAAAGCTATTGAAAAAATCAAAGCCTTTTCCGACGAAAAAGAGCTTAACATCACAAAGCTTGCCGTTTCGGGCTATTCAGCCGGTGCACATCTTTCAATGCTCTACGGCTTTTCAAGGGCAGATGAGTCCGCAATCGAGCTTGTGTTTACCGCCAATCAGGTAGGCCCGTCCGATTTCCATTCGGAAGTCTGGGGAAGCACAGGCCTTGCAAGTATGCTTTCGGGCATTGAAATCACAGCGGAAATGACCAACACACAAAAAGAAGAGGTAATCAGCCTCGTTTCTCCCACCGCCTATGTTACCAAAGATACCGTACCCTCTGTCCTTGCTTACGGCGGCACGGATATGATTGTTCCTTCGGGCAATGCCAAAAGGATAAAAGCTGCTTTTGAAGCTGCAGGCGCAGTTCATAGCTATATACTTTATCCGCTCTCAAACCACGGTCTCGGCCTTGACCCGCTGTGCGAAATGGAGTATATAAATACCGTGGAGCAATATTGCGTGAAATATTTCGGTTATTGATATCTCTATGTAAAAAGTACCGTTAATGTGTTAATAAAAATAAGAGCTGACTGACTTGAAAATCAGTTAGCTCTTATCATTTTTAGAAAATCTGAAAAAATGTTGTCATTTTGTTGTCACGGGCTTTGAAAAAGCTCCGTAAACGGCTATTCTGCGTGGGTTTTAATTTTATGGTATTATTCCCACTCTGTCACCAGCGGCTTTTCAGAGCAATCTTCTATGCTTTATGGTATAAATATTATCAGAATTATATCAAAAAAGCAACTGAAAAATCGAGTCTCAAAATTTTTAGTACGATTTTAGTACACTCTTAAAAACAAAAAGACCTACCGTATGCAGCTCTCTCGTACATACAGCCTTCACTGGTCTTTTCCGAAAGTACAATCAGTCAAAAAACACATTTGCATATGTGATAAGTCTGAGCAAGCAGCGAAACTGATATAAACGCATTTTCTCGGCTCTTTTTGCTGAGCTTTCGCCGCGTTAATTTAATGTTTTGCAAAATCTCAACAAATTTCTTGATTAACTATTGACAAGCCGATAAATTTATGGTAACATTGTCCAAAGAAAAGGAGTGTTTGGTATGTTGGTATCTTTTGAAGTAACAAACTATGGCCCTTTCTCTGGGACTGTAGGGATCTGCACACAGGCAGACTCTACAAAAAAAGAATTTTTACAGGAAAACACTTTTCTCGATAATGACAAGCGCTATAATTATGTTAGTTACATATATGGTTATAATGGCTCAGGAAAAAGCAATCTTTTCAAAGCGTTATTGAGCATGAAACAGATTTTAACGCTATCGCCAATAATTGCAACTAACAATCAGCAAATTCTTGAAAACAGCCATATTAATTATGAAGTTACGGGTCAGAGGAACTTTTTTAAATTCAAAGACGAGTATAAAGATTTACCTACAAGATATTCTATCGAAATCAAACTCGAAGGTATTTTATATACATATGGTTTTGAAGTTTTAAATAAAAAAATCGTAAAAGAATTCCTATACAGAAAAAACAAGCGCAAGGAAATTCTTTTAGACAGAACCTCTGAACGGTATGAAGATATTTCGGTAAGAAGTGATTTGAAATCTTTTGAAAATTTTCGCTCCACAGTAAAAGAAAATGTTCTTTGCTTATCTATGGCCATGTTTTTAAACAACGAGTTAGCTGTTAAAATATATCAGGCTATTGATGAGTTAATGGTAATCAACATGGCATCGTTAAACAGTGCACAGGGCTTTATTGAAGACCTGACCGAAGAAGATTTGGATTTATATACATCTTATATTAAGCTTGCCGATAATACCATCAAAAAAATTAATGTTTCTCTTGAAAAAGAAGAAGTGAATAAAAAGATACAATTAAGCAACGACTTTGAAAGCAGAGAGTTTGTTATAAAAAATCTGAAAGTGGATGTTGAGTCTGTACATAATGTTTATCACGAAAGAAAAATAATTCGTGAGGAAACTCTTCCGTTTTTGCAATTTGAATCAAATGGTACGATAAAGCTATTTGGTATATTACCAGCCTTATTCAGAACTCTAAAAAATGGGGGTACTATATTAGTTGATGAAATCGAGAATGGTTTACATCCGAACTTAACAAAAATTTTGATAAGTTTGTTTAATGATCCTGAAACCAATCCTCATAAAGCACAACTGATTTGTAGCAGTCATGATACACTACTATTAAAAGAGAAAATTCGACGTGATCAGGTATGGTTCTTACATAAAAATAAATACGGAGAAAGCTCTATCAAACGATTGTCTACTTTCCCTGGAACAAGAACAAGTGATGATATAGCTAAAAAATATTTAACAGGAGCCTTTGGTGAAATCCCCAAAGTAGATTAAAAAAGAAAAAGGCGACTCGCCACAAGTCGTCTTCTTCATATAGGGAATAATGACGGGTGAACCCGTAACATACTCCTCAAACACGCAAGTATGTTAACACGATTTTCGGTTTTTGTCAACTCTTTCGAAAAAGATTGTGCCCCGTCAGGAAAGGAAAATTATGCTATGGCCAAAACTAAAACAAGCAAATCTGGCAAACAGCAGAAGAAGATTGTTCCTGTAAAACCTTATAAGAAATCTGACGGAACAAAGGTTAGTGGACATCGCAGATCCACTCCCAACTAAAATTCCGCACAATCAATTTTTGAAAGGAGGAGCATAACTATGTATACAACTGGTGAAAAGCCGGGTAAGGGTACGTATCGTTGCACTCATTGTGGAACTATTGTTGTTCTTGATGATAATACTGATACCCTTCCCCCGTGTCCGAAGTGTCACAAAACAACTTATTATAAAGTAGACTAAAAAATCATAAGCAGACAGGTACAACAGGGCTTTATTCCTGCTGTACCTGTTTCTTTTATTGCATTTTTGTCGAAAATCTTTTCCTTTGGTTTTGTTATTAGCAATAAAACTTTTCTTCAAAGTACTTTTTGGGTACTCTGCCACTGATAATGATATATCCTTTGTTCGCAAGTTCATCATTAAGTCCTCTTATAATGCGATACGCTGTAGGGCGGGAAATCTTAAGCATCTGTGCAATATCGTCGGCCGTGTAAAAATACTTGTTTTCAACCATAGTTGATTTCTCCTTTCGTTTCTGATGTCATATTAAATTCAATTTCTTGGCATTCGTTAAAAAAGTGATGTTCAATGCAGTTACATGGTTTTGTTTGTCGACGAATATGTTACATAACCGTCTTTTACCTTTTTAAAACCGGCAGTTGAGTCAATATATTTCTTTGCTGTGTTGAGAGCTACGCCCATTTCTTTACGTAAATCAGAAATCTTTGCTGTGCCGTCAGCGGATTTTACACTCTCATAAGCACTAATCAACTTTTCTGATTTCTGCTCTTTTGCGGTTTTAGACTTTCTGAACAGATCATCTTTAGTGTTGATGTTTTGATCTTTTGAGGAATCGATGTTAAAAATACCGTCTTTGAAAATGACTTTAAGCAGCGGATGCGGTGGGAAATGTCTTGAGACAATTTTAATATGTTCATTTTTACAATCGTTCTTCTCATATACTTTTGTTATACCTACGAGGGTCTGAGCGTATCTACCAAAAATTGATGATCCTGAAATCATATCAATAGAGCTCGTATACCCTTCAGTTGCTTTTTTAACATGATGACAAAGAATGATCGAGGCTTTTAAAGTGGTAGCTAATCTGTCCATCTCTTTCATAAAATGATCAACATCTTCAGACTGACTTTCGCGACCGTTTAAAAAGTTATATACAGAATCAATAATAATTGCACTGTACAAGTCCGGTTGAACATTTTCAATCATTGCGTTAACAAATGATGTTGTTTCAGTATAGCCATTCATATTTGTAACTGTGATATGATTCATGCAA
>JAZNRX010000061.1:0-14176 GCA_045590915.1 Acutalibacteraceae bacterium
TTGTAGGCATGAGCACGGATGGGCTTGCCGTTCTTTGAAAGCTTAAAACGCTTCTTTGCGCCGGAGTTTGTTTTGATTTTAGGCATTGTTTTTTCCTCCTGAAATTTTTTTGTTGGAGCCTGTTATTTTGCTGATTTAGCAGCAAGGAACATAAGCATTGTACGGTTTTCGAGCTTAGCGGCCTTTTCCACATTACCGAACTCCGAGCAAGCTTCAGCGAAGGATTCCATAATTTCGAGGCCTCTTTCGGGATGAACCATCTCTCTGCCTCTGAAACGGATTGAAACCTTTACCTTATTTCCTGCCTTAAGGAAACGCTTTGCATGGTTTACCTTTGTTTCGATGTCGTGGGTGTCAATGTTGAGAGTGAGCTGAATTTCCTTTGTCTCAACAATCTTCTGGTTTTTCTTTGCTTCTTTTTCGCGTTTCTGCTGATCAAATCTGTACTTGCCGTAGTCCATTATCTTGCACACGGGGGGCACAGCCTGAGGAGCGATTTTAACAAGGTCAAGGCTTCTGTAGGCTGCTGCCTTGAGAGCATCTGCCGCACTCATAATGCCAAGCTGTTCGCCGTCATCGGTAATAACTCTGACCTCTTTGTCTCTGATTTCCTCATTGATCTGAAGTTCCTTAGTAGCTATAAATAAGCACCTCCAAAATAAAATACAAAAATAAATGCGGACAACCGAATTGCCCGCACATAATTACAGAATAAGAGAACACGGTTCTCCTGAAATTCCTAACTATTTACCCTGAAAAACGGAATTCGCAGGGTGAGACGGGATACGGTCTGCTTTATTTACCTGTGTATTATAACAGATGAAAAAGCGAATGTCAACACTTTTTTAAATTTGTTTTTTTGTGACAAAAAAATTTTTTTATATTGTTTATTATTCACTAAATTTTTCGTAAAGGAAGTTTATTCTTGAAAAGCCCACCTTATTATGTTAATATATTTTGGAATATAAACAATTAAAATATACTGTAGGAGGGATAAAGGTGGCAGAAGAAAAAAACACTGCTCCCCAGTATTCACAGGAACAGCTGAATTACGTCTATGAAAACAGACGTTATGTCGGCACAAAGGAAACCGTCGGCTTCGTTCTCTGGGATGCTGCACAGAGCCTTAATATCAATACCTATACCACCCGATTTATCACAAACATCGTAAAGATTGACCTTGGTTATCAGACAATACAGAAGACAATCAACAGCGTATGGGATATTGTGAACGATATTTTTATGGCGGCTATTGTTGAAAAGACAAGAACCCGTTGGGGTAAGTTCAGACCTTATCTTTTAGGTCTTGCGGTGCCGGGCTGTATTGCTACACTTTTATATTGGTTTATGCCCATGCTTTTTGCAGGCACAACATCAATGTCTATAGGTAAGTTCATTTTCTATATTCTTCTCGAAATTCTCCGTGAGGGCGTAGGAACCTTCCAGAGCATTGCAAGAACGGGTATGCTTGCCACAATAACACCCCACCCTGTTGACAGAACAAGGCTTATCACCATAGCAAACTTTGCATCGGGCACCTTCGGTGAAAAGCTTCCCGAGCAGATAATGACTGTTATCCTTGACCTTATTGACAATAATGTGTTCAAGGCAGGAAAGAACGGCAAGGAAAGCCAGTATCTTATGGCATTCGTTGGTATGGGTGCATTCACAACTATCGTTTCCTCGGGTATGTCCTTCTGGTTCTTTATGAACTCCAAGGAAAGAATCATGCAGTCTGTTCAGACTCCCAGCATCAAGGATTCCGTTAAATCCATCATCAACAACAAGCCCGTGCTTCTTATGACACTTTCCGACTTCCTCGGAGGCTTCGGTATTTCGGGCAGTAAGTCTGACTATTACATAGACGTTCTTCACTTCGCATCAATGACAATGCTTGCAGGTATTCCCGCTGCTCCCCTTTCACCTGTATCCTTCTCATTCGTTCCTTGGTTCAGAAGACGCTTCTCATCAAGACTTCTCTATATTGTAAGCAATCAGATAGGCAGTATTCTCTATGTATTCGTATTCCTCTTCGGCTGTATCGGCTTCAATCCCAAGACCTTCAAGGGCGGTCTTTACAGAAACAAGTGGGCTATGCTTGTTGCTATGGCAACATGGGAGCTTATCTGGACACTGTTCTACGGTCTGAAGTCTGTTATCGGTACAGAGCTTTACAACGAATCCATGGACTATTGCGAATGGAAAAACGGCTATCGTACAGAGGCTATGACATCTGTTGCAAAGGGACTTGCCGCAAAGGTTTCACAGGCAGTCAGCGGTGTTGTTACAACTGCACTCAAGAAGTTTGTGGGCTATGACCAGAACGCTTATACCAAGGGTGAGGAACAGCCCGACTATGTTAAGTTCTATCTTTTCGCAATGTTCACAATCATTCCCTCTCTCACAGGCTCAATGGGTATTATTCCCATGCTCTTCTATGACCTTCACGGCAAGAAGAAGGAAATGATGTATGCAGAGCTTCTCGAAAGAAGAAAGGCAGCCTGCGCTGCAGCATCCGACGGCGATCTTGATTCAATAAAGGAAATTGAAGAAAGACTCAAGGCAAGTAAAGTAAATAAATAATGCACAAAGCCGATTCAGAAAAATCTGAGTCGGCTTTTGTTTGTGACAAAGCATTTGCATTTTCCTATATATAATTGTATAATAAAGTAATACAGAAAAAAGTCAGGGGTGTTAAATTTGGCATATAACTGGATGAAGGTTGATACGGCGGCAATAATGTTTTCCGCTCTTTCCGATAAAAAATGGGGACGGACTTTCCGTTTTACCGCTTATTTCAAAGAAAATATTGATTTTTCCTGTCTTGAAAGGGCGGTTAAAGACCTTATGCCCTATTACCCTTCGGTATATTCATATCTTAAAAAGGGTTTTTTCTGGAATTATCTTGTGAATACCGGACTTATGCCTGAAATAAGACAGGCAAACGAATCGGGTATGCTTCCCATTGTCAGAAGAAAGGACTGCCGTCCCGATTTCAGAATAACCTATAAGGACAACCGCATAAGTATTGAATGCTCTCACTCTCTGGGAGACGGCAAAGGAATGATAATATATTTCAAAGCCCTTATTACCCGTTATAATCAGCTTAAAAAGGGTAATGCGGGAGAATATGTCACCAAGGAGGATGCCTCAGCAAATGTTGTGGATTCGTTTTTACAGTATTATGTAAAGGGAGGAGAAAAAGCGGTTGATGCTAAAGGAAGGGCATTTCATTTTCCCGAGGAATATGAAAAGAACTATACAAAGCTTCTTTTTGCAAGAATGAGCACCTCTCAGCTAAAGGAGCTTGCCTATAAGGAAAATATGACAATTACCGAGTATCTTACGGCTGTGCTGATTTTGGGTGTCATAAAAAGCCATCCTTCCCCCATAAATGAGCCTGTGGTTATTGCAGTGCCCGTAAATCTCAGAAGATTTTTCCCCACAATGACCTTGAGGAATTTCACCGTGCAGACCTTTATCTCTTTTGAGCCCAAGGGCAGACAGGATGTGACACTGAGAGAAATTCTCGATGCCACAAGAGGACAGCTCCGTGCTCAGATAAAAAAGGAAGAATTACAGAAAACAATCAATAAATACGGAGCCCTTGTGAACAATCCCGTAATAAAAGCAGTGCCGAATTTCATAAAACAGCCTGTTATGAAAAGGATGCAGAAAAGCACCCATGCAGGTGCTACCACTATTTTCACCAACTACGGAGCCTGCAATCTTGATGAAAGCGTTTCTTCGGATGTTGAAAGGCTTCAGTTTGTGAACGGAGACACAAGAAAATACGGACTTCCCGTAACCTGCTCATGTATCGGCTTCAATGATACTCTTTCGTTGTGCTTTTCAAGAGCAAACCGCGATACAGTGTGGTATGATGCCTGTGTTAAGGAGCTTCGTGAAGAAGGACTTTCGGTTGTGACGGATGTTATTGAGGGCTGCGGAGCTCCCGTAAAATATGAGGAAAAGAATAAAGAAGAATTTTCGTTTGAAAGAATAAAGGCTTATTTTAACATATGAACAGAAAAGAAGAGCTTCTGACAAAATATTTCGGCTATGACTGCTTCCGCAAGGGACAGGAGGAGCTTATAGATGCAGTGCTTTCCTCCCGCGATGTTTTCGGCATTATGCCCACAGGCGGAGGAAAAAGCATGTGCTATCAGCTCCCCGCACTTATGAAAAGCGGAATAACTCTTGTTATTTCTCCGCTTATTTCTCTGATGAAGGATCAGGTTTTGTCACTGAAAAAGGCGGGTATTTCAGCCGCATATGTAAACAGCACGCTGACGGCATTGCAGCTTAAAAAGGTTTACGGCTATATGAGTGACAGAAGATATAAAATTATTTATGTTGCTCCCGAAAGGCTTTTCACCGAGGGCTTTCTTGAAACCGTGAGAAGCCTTGAAATATCCTTTATAGCCGTGGATGAGGCACACTGTATTTCTCAGTGGGGACAGGATTTCAGGCCGAGCTATCTGAAAATTCCGCAGTTTATTGAGATGCTTCCCGTCCGTCCCGTTGTGGCAGCATACACCGCAACCGCAACAAAGACGGTCAGTGAGGATATAAAAAGACACCTCGGGCTGATTTCTCCTCTTGTTACGGTAACAGGCTTTGACAGACCGAATTTATATTTTGATGTGCTGCATCCCGAGGATAAGATGAAAAAGCTTATAACACTTTTATCCGAGAGAGAGGGGAAAAGCGGAATTGTTTACTGCTCCACAAGAAAAGATGTGGAAAAGGTTGAGGAAGTCCTGCGATACAGGGGCTTTTCCGTTACAAGATATCACGCGGGGCTTGAAAATGAGGAAAGAAAAAACAATCAGGATGATTTTATATTTGACCGAAGGAGCATTATGGTTGCCACCAATGCCTTCGGAATGGGTATAGATAAATCCAATGTTTCCTTTGTTATACATTATAATATGCCAAAAAGCCTTGAAGCCTACTATCAGGAGGCAGGAAGAGCAGGCCGTGACGGTGAGCCGGCAGACTGTATTCTTCTTTTTGCCCCGAAGGACATCAGGACTGCTAAGTTTCTCATAGAAAATTCCGCTGAAAATGATGAGCTGAGCGAGGAACAAAGGAGTATTATATACAAAGCCGATATGGGAAGGCTTGAGGCTATGGAGAATTACTGCAAGACAAAGAGGTGTCTGCGGCACGAAATTCTCGCATATTTCGGTCAGAGCTCTCCCTCGGACTGTAACAACTGCGGAAACTGCAGAGAAACAGTTGAAAGAATTGATATAACCGATATTGCGGGATATATTTTTACCTGCGCTTACGAAATCAGACGTCAGCTGGGCTATTCTTTGGGAATAACATCAATTATAAAGGTATTAAGAGGAAGCCGTGAGGCAAAGCTTCTTGTGGACGGACTGCATACGGTTTCATCCTACGGAAAGCTTAGCATTATGTCAAATGACGAGCTGAAAAAAATTGCAGACCATCTTCTTTATGAGGGGTATTTGCACAAAAATGAATACGAGGGCATAAGCCTCACCGAAAAAGGAGTAAATGCAATCAATTCTGGCGAGAGCATAGAAATGGAAAAAAGAGTTACTCCGGTCAATAAAATTATCGAAAAAAGTAAAAGAGAACGAAAAGCCGTATATAAGGCACAGGCAGACAGTGAGCTTTATGAGCTTTTAAGACAGAAACGGCTTGAGCTTGCAAAGGCAGAAAATGTCCCCGCATACATAATCTTCACAAACGCCACCCTCTCCGATATGGCAAAAAAAGCCCCCGAAACCTACGAGGATTTCCTCAAGGTTTCAGGAGTGGGAGAGACCAAAGCCCGACTTTACGCCGAGGAGTTTGTCAGGGTAATAAAAAATCACAATTTATCGGGCTGAACACGATAAAAATTCGGATTTCGGAACAATGCTTCGCAAATTCGGATTTCGGATTTCGGAGAAAGCCCTACACAAATACAATCAAATTTCAGCAATGTGCCGAAGGAAAATATTTCACTCCTGCGAAGCAGGAATTTCACTCATTCCGTAGGAATGAATTTCACTTCTGCGAAGCAGAAATTTCATTACCTGAAACCATTAAACTTTGTTTACTGATTTCAGGTTCGGGCAGTCCATGCAGTTATCTATTCTTGAAACGGGCTTCAGCCAGCGTACTGCATTGAGAATAACCCTTTGTACGTTCTCATCTTTATATGTGGGATAGGTTTCGTGGCCGGGCTGGAAATAGAATACCTTACCTCTTTCGCGGGTGTAGGTAAGTCCCGAGCGGAAAACCTCACCGCCGTCATACCAGCCGATAAATACTGTTTCTTCAGGCTGGGGAACGCCGAAGGGTTCACCGTAGGTTTCGTCAGCGGGGAGCTCAAAATATCTGCCCAGTCCCTGTGCTATGGGATGACCGGGTGCGGCAACCCACACTCTTTCCATATCGTCGCTTTCTCTCCATGTGAGAGAACAGCTTGTGCCCATAAGTCTCATAAAGGGCTTTGATTTGTGTGCAGAATGAAGGAAAATGGCACCCATACCGTTAAGCACCTCTTCCTGAACCAGTGCGGCAACCTCATCGGGCACTCTGTCGTGTCCGCAGTGTCCCCACCATATGATAACATCGGTGTTTTGCAGTCTTTCTCTTGTAATACCGCAGTTTTCATCGTCAAGAGTTGCGGTTTCAACTGTTATATCTTCTTCTTTACCGAGAAAATCTGCAATACACTTGTGAATACCCTCAGGGTAAATCTCACTTGCCTTGCAGTTGGTGTCCTTCTCATGCATAAACTCATTCCAAACTAAAACTCTAATCATAAAAACCTCCGTAAAATCATAATTCAGCGGTGCTGAATTATGATAGTGAATAGGTAATAGTGAAGCGTGAAAAGTGCCCCTGCAGGAAGACGCAAAGCATCTTGATTATATAATTTAAGGGCGAAGCCCTTCAGACAGTGTCACCATTCACTATTCACTCTTACTTTTTACTTAATTATAAATTTGTCCCCGACAAATTATGATTTCAGTATAGCATTGAAAAAAGCTTTTTGCTATTATGTAAATAAACAAAAAATCGTTATTGATTGTGGTGATTATATATGAAAAAAGGAAGCCGCCAGAATGCACGGGATATGGATGCTTTTATTGTTCCCGTTGAGTTATTCGGAAAAATAAAGACTTCGGAAAGTCCCGACAGGTTTTCGCATTTTCACGAAAACACGGAGCTTCTTTATCTTAAAGAGGGTGAAATGAGGGTAATTCTCAATGATAAGCCCTTTGAGCTTCACTCGGGAGAGCTTATAGTTGTAAATCCTAACGAGCCTCACAGTCTTGAGCCTAAAGCTCAGGAGTGTGACTGCTGTATTATAAAATTCAGTCCCGAAATTCTTTCCTCACAAGGATATATTCTTCCCTTTACTGCAGATACACATCCTGTTTTTTCAAGGGAATTTGTTGAAAACTCGGGAATTGCCGCTCTTATTGCAGATGCAGCAGGGGAATGGGAGAAAAAGGATACGGGCTTTGAGCTTGCCGTTAAGGCGGATGTGCTTAAAATACTTCGTATTCTCATATGCAGTTTCAGTGAAAAGGGTGTTGATGTCAGGGCCTCGGCAACGGGTGGCGGTATTCAGTCGGTCATAGGGGATATTCTTCAGTATGTCAATGAAAATTTCAGAAATGTTGACGAGAGGGAAACGGCAGAGCATTTCAATATCTCCTACAGCTATTTTTCACGCTCCTTTAAGAGCATAATGAACAGAAGCTTTAAGGATTATGTTAATTACCTTAAAATAAATGATGCACGGAAAATGCTTCTTGAAACAGATAAAAGTATTGCAGAAATCTCCTCTTTGTTGGGATTTTCTTCTTCCAGTCACTTTATAAATGTGTTCGGAAGGCTCAACGGCTGTTCGCCGAAGCAATACAGAAAAAATATTGAAAAAGATTAAAAATCCTCTTGCATTTCAATAAAATATGATATATAATCAAGTCATCGAACAAATGTTTGCACGAAAGGAAACGAAAAATGTCAGATAAGTCAAAAGCACTTGAAACCGCTCTTCAGCAGATTGAAAAACAGTATGGTAAGGGAGCAATTATGAGACTGGGGCAGACAAATGCCCTCAATGTTGAAGCCATTTCCACAGGCTCCATAATGCTTGATCAGGCAACAGGCATCGGCGGACTTCCCAAGGGAAGAATTGTTGAGATATACGGCCCCGAATCCTCAGGTAAAACAACTCTTGCTCTTCACGTTGTTGCCGAAGCTCAGAAAAACGGCGGCGAAGCGGCTTTTATAGATGCCGAGCACGCACTTGATCCCACTTATGCAGAGGCTCTCGGTGTTGACATTGATTCTCTTCTTGTTGCCCAGCCCGATAACGGTGAGCAGGCTCTTGAAATTGCAGAATATCTCACCCGTTCAGGTGCTCTTGATGTTATAGTTATCGTCTCCGTTGCCGCACTTGTTCCCCGTGCGGAAATCGAGGGTGAAATGGGTGACAGTCATGTGGGACTTCACGCCCGTCTTATGTCACAGGCATTAAGAAAGCTTGCAGGTGCAATTTCCCGTTCAAACACAATAGTTATTTTCATCAACCAGCTTCGTGAGAAGGTTGGTGTTATGTACGGCAATCCGGAGGTCACCACAGGCGGCCGTGCCCTCAAGTTCTATGCTTCAATGAGAATTGATGTAAGAAAGACAGAGCAGATAAAGGCTCCCGGAAATGAATTTGTCGGTTCCCGTACAAGAGCAAAGATTGTTAAAAACAAAATGGCTCCTCCCTTCAGAGAAGCAGAATTCGATATTATGTACGGCAAGGGTATCTCCAAGGAAAGCGAGCTTCTTGATATTGCAGTTGAGCTTGACATTATCCACAAGAGCGGTGCATGGTTCTCCTACGGCGAACAGCGTATCGGTCAGGGCAGAGACAATGCAAGACAGTATATAACCAACAATCCCGACTTTGCAAAAGAGGTTGAGGAAAAGGTAAGAAAGAGTGATGCCTTCAAGCCCAAGAAGGCAGGTCAGGGTGCCATGAAGGATGCAAATAAGCCTGCGGCGGATGATGACGATGCTCTTGTTCCCAACAACGGAAAGCTTCCCAAGATTAAAATAGATATTGCGGCAGACTGATGGAACTTTCTGTAAAAACAAGAAAAAACAAAACAGACTTATATCTTGACGGTGAATTCCTGTTCACCGTCCCGTCTGTTATATGGTATTCCTCACGCTTTCGTGAGGGAGACGAGGTTGAAAAAGAGGAGTTGCTCTCTTTGAAAGAAGAGGGGGACTCCTCTATGGCTTTTGACAGTGCCATGAGAATGCTGTCCCTTCGGGCACATTCGGAATATGAGCTTCGCACAAAGCTTAAAATGAAGTTTTCAGAGAATGCCGTTGATTTTGCGGTGGAAAAGCTTTTTTCTCTGGAACTTCTTGATGATGAGAAATTCTCTCATTTACTTGCCGAGGAGCTGTATGAAAGAAAGGGCTTTGCACCCAAAAGAATTGTTCTTGAGTTGAAAAACAGAGGAATTAATTCCGAAACGGCACAAAATGCAGTAAATGCCCTTGATATTGATAAGAAAATCGGTATAATTAAAGTAATTGAAAAAATGAAAATTACGGAAAGCAGTACTCCCAAGGAAAAGGACCGTGCAATAAGACGGCTTATAAATATGGGGTATTCTTATTCCGAGATTTCAGACTATATAAGTATATACGAATAGGAAGAAAGACTATGCACGAAAAAATCGGTTTTATTTCCCTTGGCTGTCCCAAAAATCAGGTGGACTCCGAGCTTATGCTTGAAAAGCTTGATGCGGCAGGCTTTGAGATTATAGACACCGCATACGGTGCGGATATTGTTATCATTAACACCTGCGGCTTTATTGAGGATGCAAAGAAGGAAGCCATTGATAATATTCTTGAAATGGTTGAATACAAGGAAGACGGTCAGGTGGGAAAAATCATTGTAATAGGCTGTCTTGCCGAAAGATACCGTGATGAAATTCTCAATGAAATTCCCGAGGTGGATGCCGTAGGCGGTCTCGGTGTCAACGGAGATATTGTTGAATTTGTGAATAATGTTATAAAGGGCACCGAAAGAAGCCGCTATCCCGAAAAGGAAAATCTTCCCCTTTGCGGAAAGAGAATTCTCACAACACCGTCTCACTGGGCATATCTCAAAATTTCCGACGGCTGCTCAAATCACTGCACCTACTGTGCAATTCCCTCTATAAGAGGTGCCTTCAGAAGCCGAAAGAAAGAAGAGATTATTTTTGAGGCAAAGGCTCTTGCCGAAAGCGGTGTCAGAGAGCTTATAGTTATAGCACAGGATACAACCCGTTACGGTGAGGACATTTACGGAAAGCCCGTTCTTGACGAGCTTTTGTATGAGCTCAATAAAATTCAGGGCATAGAGTGGATAAGACTGCTTTATTGCTATCCCGACAGGCTCACAGACGGGCTTCTTCAATGTATGAGTAAGTGCGAAAAGGTGCTTCATTATATTGATTTGCCTCTCCAGCACGCATCGGGAAAAATTCTTAAGGCTATGAATAGAACCGGTGATGAAAAGAGTCTTCTTGAGCTGATAAGAAAAATCCGTTCCTATATGCCCGACTGCATAATAAGAACTACATTTATAACAGGCTTCCCCGGAGAAACCGAGGAGGACTTCGAAATTCTTTCACAGTTTGTGAAGGATGCCCGCTTTGACAGACTGGGTTGCTTCGCATATTCCCCTGAGGAGGGAACACCTGCCGAAAAGCTTCCCGACAGAGTTGACAGTGAAACTGCCGTCCGCAGAGGCGAAATTATTATGGGACAGCAGTTTGACATATTTACCGAAAAGCTTGAAAGCCTTGTGGGAAAAAAGGTTATGTGCGTTGTTGAAGGCTATGACTATTATTCCGACAGCTATTCGGGAAGAACATGGATGGATGCTCCCGAAATTGATTCAGGCATAAATTTTGTATCAGGAAAGGAGCTGGGAATAGGAGAGACTGTTGAAATTCTTATTACTGCAGTTGACGAATATGACCTTTTGGGCACTGCAGATATAAACTGAAAGGATAATTATGAATTTACCGAATAAATTAACCGTTGTAAGAATGGTGCTCACTCCCGTTTTTCTTGTTGTGTTTATGGCACCCTTCATTCCCTATCACTGTTTTTTGGGACTTGCCGTTTATGCCGTAGGCTGTATAACAGACTTTCTTGACGGTAAAATTGCCCGCAAATATAATCTTATTACAACCTTCGGAAAGCTTGCGGATCCCGTTGCCGATAAAATGCTGACAACTGCCGCACTTTTAGCACTGATGGATGCAGGTTATTGCAGTATTTACATAGTTTTTATTGTTCTCACCAGAGAATTTGCGGTAACCTCGGTTCGTCTTGCCGCTTCCGCACAGGGTGTTGTTATCCCCGCAAACATCTGGGGAAAATTAAAGACCGTCTCGCAGATGGTGTCCACAATTCTCATTATGCTTCTTATGGCACTTATTGAAGCAGGTCTTCTTGACGGCAGTCTGCCTCTCAGTGTAATTTCCTCTGTTCTTCTCTGGATAACTGCGGTTCTTGCAGTTATATCAGGCATAATTTACATCAAAGACGGTGTAAAGGTAATAGATTTCAGTAAATAACGAAAAGGACGAATATTATGGAACGCAGAGATAAAATCAACTACTATCTTGATCTTGCAGAAATAGTTTCACAGAGAACAACCTGTCTTCGCCGCCGCTACGGTGCGGTAATTGTAAAGAATGACGAGGTTATTTCCACCGGCTATGTGGGTGCCCCCCGAGGCAGAAAAAATTGCACGGATCTGGGCTATTGCATCCGTCAGGAGATGGGAATTCCCAGAGGTGAACGCTATGAGCTTTGCCGCAGTGTGCACGCCGAAGCCAATGCAATAATCAGTGCGTCCCGTGATAAGATGCTTGATGCAACGCTTTATCTCACAGGCGTTGAGGTTGCAGACGGAAGCTATGTTTCAAATTCCTGCTGTTGCTCTATGTGTAAAAGAATGGTAATAAATGCAGGAATAAAAGAGGTTATCATCCGTGACGACAAGGATAATTACAGAATTATCCCCGTGACAGACTGGATAGAGGATGACGAGTCCCTTGTGGGCAAAAAAGGATACTGATAAAAAAACATCGGGTGAAGCCCGATGTTTTTTTGATGTCGGAGGTCGGAGTTTTTTTGTGCTTTCGCACTTCCCTTGTTAATGTATAATCAATTTTTGATATGATTTTTGTGTTGAACTGATACAAACTGATATCAGTTAGTATCGGTTGACGGGATGTTTTTAATTCTGAAAAAGAGGAAACAGAGTAAAATAGAGAAAACTCTGCCCTGTCATAAAAGACGGGGCAGAGTATTTTTAATCGGAGTATCTGTTCTTGTTTTTTGTAAGACCTAAAATATAGTCCACTGAAACATTGTGAATTTCAGCAAGCTTTATAAGGATGCTTGTAGGAATATCTCTTTGTCCCAGCTCATAATTGCTGTAAACCTGCTGTGAGCAGTTAAGCATCTGTGCCATTTGTGCCTGAGTAATATCACTGTCTTCTCTCAAATCCCGTATATTTTTATACATAACATTCACCGACCAAAATATAACATACTGCATTTTGCAGTATTGACATTTACTGCAAAATGCAGTAAACTTTGTTTAAATATATTTGTAGGAGGATGTTGGTATGGTATGCAAAAAATGCGGACAGGCTTTTGATGACAGTTTCAATAATTGCCCGAATTGCGGAGAAGGTGTAAAAGGGAAAAAGAAAACAAAGAAGCCCATTTTCAAAAAATGGTGGTTCTGGCTTATAATCATTTTTGTTGTATTAATCATTATTGGTTCAGCGGGTGGTGATGAAAGTTATGATGTTTCTTCAAGTGCAGAAAATACAGAAATTGAAATGACACAGGAACAAACAACTGACGAAATATCCACAGAAGAAATAACCTCATTAGAGTCAACCACAGAGGAAGTGGATTACAGAGAATCTTGTGTTTCAATAGGATACAAGGATATTGCAAGAATGCCCGATGACTATAATGGATTGGATGTGTATTTTAAGGGACAGGTTGTGCAGGTGATGGAAAGCAGTTTTTCAAGCAGTGTTACATACAGAATCAATGTCAATCAGGATGTATATGGTTATTGGGAAGACACTGTTTATGTAACATATAAATTACCGGAGGGCTCTCCCAGAATACTTGAAGAAGATATTGTTGTTTTTTATGGCATTTGCAAGGGAACATATACCTATTCATCTGTTCTTGGGAACAATATCACTATTCCGGCAGTTGATGCAAAGATTATAGATATTGTAAGCTGATTTCGGATAAAAATCAGGGCATCTGCAATGTGATTATACTGCAGATGCCTTTTTTGTATTAAAATGCTTTTTGAATTACAGTCTTCAAGTTATCTTTGACCTCACTATACGGTGCATCCTCGAACAGCAATTCTTTTGTTATGTCTTCATAATCACTCTTGAAATAATCGGTTTCATAAATCTTCTCAAGCAACTCTTTTAAGTTATGTTCAGGCTTTGCCGAAGGACAATCAACATCCTTTGAGCGTATTTCCTTAACCTCATCATAAAGCTTGAAGAAGCTGTTATCAAAAGTAATCTCCGGCATTATTTTATAAAGGTCGTAAAGATGTCTTGAGTAACCTTTAGTCTTGCCTGTCAGATAATAATCACCCAATGCAAACATCTTGTCGATAAACGTTCTGTCGAGAGTTTGCACTTTAATGCTGAACGGATTCAATCCGTATTGCTCGATAATCTGTTCCTGCTTCTGCTCTTTTAAGAAGCGGTACACATAAGTATCTGCCTCTCTTATCTCAAACGGAAACGGCTTCATAAAAATTGCAGTTTCAACATATAAGTAAGGCTTGATAAATGCAGTAGTTTCACTTATGGGATATTTAATCTGATACTTGTTGTAATATGTTCTTGTAAAGATATGCTCGGGATTATCAAGTTCAAATCCGAGTTCATCAATAGCTTCTTTTATTGATGCCTTTAAGTTTTTTCTCATACCTTCTGTTGCCTTGTCAGCATTCAGACCAATGTCAATATCCTCTGAAAATCTGTTGATAATCTTAAAGCACTTTGAAAGAGATGTGCCGCCCTTAAAAATAATATCAGGACATTTTTCGGTTATTCTTTTCAGA
>JAZNRX010000062.1:0-7649 GCA_045590915.1 Acutalibacteraceae bacterium
CTTTGCTACTTGGTATCAGAAGACATTTTTTTCTGCTGTTTTTAAGAACAGTCCTCTGAAAAGTTGCTGTTTCGTCAGTGCCATTGGAGAGACCAAAATCTGCTGTTAAGCCTGAGCCAGTAATAAAGCAAATATCAAAATGAAGCCTGCTTACAAATTCCATTGCAAAGGTGTCAACAAGAGAACCGCTTTTACGCATTTTTCCGCCTGCAATGAAAACGTCAATGTTTTCAAAATCCCTGAGCTCCTTTGCAAAGTCAACGGAATTCACAACTGCAGTAAAGTGCTTATCTCTCGGCAGAAGAGATATTATAATGTGCCCGAATGAACCGCTTGTGATATAAATAATGTCATTCTCTTTTATGTTGCTGACGGCAATTTCAGCAATTTTCTTATAATTATCAAAAATGGGCATAGTGTCATACTGACGGTTCATAGGTGGCAGTACACTTACCTGTCCTAAAAGAATAGCACCACCGTGAGTTCTTTTGCAAATGCCTTTTTGTTCAAGAATTCGCAAATCACGTCTTGCGGATTCATCGGATATTCCGTATTTTTCAGTTATTTCAGATACCGTAATTTTACCGTTTGCTTTGATTATCTCTGCTATTTCCTGATGTCGTTCTTCCATAAACATATGAAAAACCTCCGAATTAAGATTTATATCGAATTCGATGACACAATAATACAATACATTCGGTAACAAATCAATATTTTCGGTAATCGGATTTGAGTATATTTTAAATTTCTCTCATAAAACACCAAGAGCTGTGGTTGATAATGTTTTTATTGAATGATATAATATAAAAAAATTTTTATGTAGGAGATGCCCGCATGATTTTTCTGAAAAGGTTATCTTTGGGTGATGATATAAATATTTATGAAATGCTACAGGAAATTGCCTATGATGACAACGGCTTTCATAATAAAGTAAAGGGAATGACATACGAAGAGTTCAAGAAATGGCTCAAAAAAGAGTATGCCGTTGACAACGGTGAATTGGAATCTTGGATGGTGCCTCAGACATCTTACTGGTTATATGATGACGAAAAGATCGTAGGCTACGGAAGATTACGACACTACCTTAATGACAATTTAGAGAAAACAAGCGGTCATATCGGATATGCCATAAGAAAGAGTGAACGAGGCAAAGGTTACGGCAATATTATTCTGACTTTGTTGCTTGAAGAATGTAAAAAGCTTAATATTGAAAAAGTACAGATAGGTGCAAATGTAGAAAATGCAGCATCAAATAAAATCATTATAAATCATAACGGAAGCCTGATCAGATGCGAAAATAACAAAAACTTTTATATCATCCGTTTGTAAGGAATTATAACAAAAATAACAGTCCTTTTTTATCGGGACTGTTATTTTTTATCGCATTTCTTTTATATCTTTTAACATTTCCTCGTGCTGCTTGCAAAACAGTTTCGGGGTGTCGTTTATGGGGAAATATTTAAGTTCAAGAGTTTCATTGTTGTCACAATAAAGTTCACCGCCGATAACAGAAAGCTCGTATGCAATACAAACACTCTGATATCTGTCGCCGTTGGGACATATTGCATCTGTGTCAGTGTAAACACCGATGAGCTTGCCGACTTTAACATCCAAGCCAGTTTCTTCTTTAACTTCTCTGATGGCAGCCATTTCGGGTGTTTCACCTAATTCAAGAGCTCCGCCGGGGAATCCCCACATATTACAATCGCCTCGGCGTTGTAACAGTATTTCGCCTTGCTCGTTGAACACACAACCGCCTGCGTGAACTAATATTACTTTATCATGACCAACCTTTTTTCTGATCCACTGTATGTAATTTTTTTGTGATTTTGATTTTCTGAACATAACTTACACCTTTGTAAAATAATCTTAAATTCACGATCTATCATTCTGTTCTATAACTTCAATTTCTGTATTGTAATACTTTTCCTGAAAATTTATCGCTTTTTCTATTTCTTCTTTTGAAAATGTCTTGCCGAGAGGTGCCGCAATAAGTTTATCCTCGTTATCATTGTGACGGTGGGCTATTCCGATAACTTTTGCTGTGTATTCCTTCACCGGAGTGTCAACACCTAAAAGATACACATCAAGTTCTTCACCGTCACCGCCGAGAACACCGGGGATATAGCCGTAATTTATAGGGTATGTGAGAGAAAAGCTATCCTTTTTATGAACATATCCCAACGGTCTGTCCATAACAATATCAACTGTTTTTCCTATGTATGATTTTACGAGAGCTTTTCTTTTACTGTACTCAAGATATTTGTTGAGTATCGTATATTCCCTCATATAAAGACTTCTGTGGTCTTCTGTTTTTTCATCATAGGTTGCAAAAATATCAATAGCATCGGTGATTGACACCCAACGAGGCTCAACACCGTGATCAATTTCTGTTGGTGTTAAATGCTGCTCTCCTCGTCCTTTTACTTCACAAACAAAATAATGTGCCTCATAACATGTGTCAAAGCAATATTCATTGATAATGACAAAAGGCATTTTTACCGCAACATCAAAACCGGATTCTTCTTTTATTTCTCTGATGCAACACTCGTCAAAGGTCTCACCCTCTTCAAGACCTCCGCCCGGAGACATATATATATCGGTTTTCTTTTCATATGTCAGAAGTATTTTGGCGTCTCTGATAACAAGTCCTCGGCTTGCCGGTCTTGTTTTTTTTGGAGGAAAATCATAATGTATGCTGAATTGATTTATAGTTTCCATTTTTATCACCTATACAATATTACCTCTTAAAAATAAACAAGTCAACAAACAATTCAGCCTGATTAAAAAAGTAATATTTTTTAATTAATATAATTGACTTTTATAGTGTGTTTGCTATACTAAAATTATTATAACCTTGAGGTGAATAATATGGCTGATGTAAAAAAACAGAATTTTTTTGTAGGCAATGATGCCCACTGGCAAAATATCTATGAATGCAACGAGGAAGGTAAATTCTATAAGGAAAGTGAAACAGATTTTGTTGTCTGTAATTACACTCCGTCAAGAAGCGTTGAGGGTGAATGTGAGTTTATTGCAACATTCCCTGAGAAATTCAAGGCTCTTGATCTTCAATATGTTCTAAACACAGAATTTGCCAACTGGCACAGAAGTCAGATTACGGAAGACGGACACGATTGGTGCAACACTGATGACGGTTGCCACAGGCTTAATCTTCACGGCAAATTTGTTCAGACTCTATCAAAGGACGAAAATTGTCTTGGTATAATGTATGATGAATTAGAACACTCCATCATAAACAGAAACCTTACTCTCACTCTTGCAAGAACGGGAAAGCATCTTCCTGTTTTTCCTCTTGCACTGGCAAAGGATGTTGTAATTCAAGGTGAATTATTGCGGCTTCAGCTCAAGGAGCTTGCAGATTTTCATAAGGATAACGGAGCAAAAAGATTTATCGGTGAACATGTTTTCCCTGTTCTGTTCCATTCCTTTGCCGCATCGGGAATTATCCCCAATTTCAAATCACAAAAGGAAAGCTATTCCACGCTGCAATATGTAAACGCGGCAGGTGCGGCTTTACAGTACGGCACGGAGCTTTGGAACTGTGTTGACTTATGGTGCTATAACACATTCCCCGGTCACTCACCCAAGGAAATGTATTATAATCTGTGGTTTTCCTATCTTGTCGGAACTTCAAGAGTTTATGTTGAGGGTGCAAGTCAGTTCTTCAAAGACGGCAAGCGTACCGAATATGCAGAAGAATATAAAAAATTCTCAACTGACGAGAGAAGAAAATACAGAGATTATTCTGTTCAGGATTATAAGCCGGAAATCGGTGTAATAAGATATGACGACACATATTGGGGACAGTGTGATCCTGTTATGTGGCGGCCCATTCTTTTCGGCAACAAGGACATAAAAGTAAACAAAACAGCAAAGGAATTTACCCGCGTGTTCCATGTGGTTACACACGGCGAGACCTGCAAAAACGGGCTTGCATGGGACAGGATTTCACCTTGGTCACTTCGTCCGCACAAATCATTCTGCTCAATGAACGGTGTTGCAGTTTTTGATGACAGAGTTACAAAAGATAAACTTGAAACCTTAAAGCTTTGCTTCCTTTGCGGATATTATATCAGCGATGAAACAATAGGTGCAGTTATTGATTTGGTTAAAAATAACGGTCTTACAGTTGTTACTCCCAGAAGATTTGCACCCGATTATATCAAAGCTCAGGCAAAAGGTTCATTCAGTGAGATCATCGACGGCAACGGCAAATGGATTATAACAAGCAATGTTCTGAAAAGAAAAACCAAAAACAGCGTAAAAAACTTCCTCGGAAATAAGGGAGAAATGAAATTTACATTCGGTGACAAAACCGTAAGAATGAAAATTGCAAAAGACGGAAATTCTTTTGAATTAATTTAACGGAGAGCAGTTATGGAAATTAAAAAAGTTCTTGTAATATTTAAGACTCACCTTGATATCGGCTTTACTGATTTTGCGGAAAATGTCAAGCAAAAATATTTTGATGTGTTTATTCCCGGTGCGGTAAAAACTGCAAAAGCACTGAGAGAAGCTGACACAGAAGCAAAATTCAAATGGACAACAGGCTCATGGCTTATTCACGAATATTTAAGAAATCATCCGGACAAAAGCGGTGATGAAGTAAGAGAAGCTATAAAGAACGGTGATATATGCTGGCACGGACTTCCCTGCACCACACATACGGAGATTATGAATGAAGCACTGTTCAATTACGCTTTATCCTTAAGTTCAGACCTTGACAAAGAGTTCGGCAAGAAGACAATTGCCGCAAAAATGACAGATGTTCCCGGTCACACAAAGGCAATTATTCCTTATATGAAAAAAGCAGGAATCGAGCTTTTACATATTGGTGTCAATCCTGCATCCGCTGTTCCCGATGTTCCTGAGATTTTCCGCTGGCAAGCTGACAACGGCGACAGAATTACTGTTATTTATAACGGTGAATACGGTAATTTCACCGAACTCGGAGACACAGGTGTCGCTCTTTATTTCGCCCATACTCTTGATAATATCGGCGGCCCCACTCCCGAAGATGTAATTGCAACATTTGAAAACCTCAGAAAAGAAGTGCCCGGAGCCGAAATCGTTGCCGCTCAACTTAATGATGCCGCATTGGTATTAAGAGAAATCGAAGATACGCTTCCCGTAGTCACAGAAGAAATCGGAGACAGCTGGATTCACGGAACGGCAACAGATCCGAAAAAGCTTTCACAGTTCAAGGCGGCACAGAGATATTATTCCGATATGCCGGACGGTGAAAACAAGGATATTCTTGCAAGAGGACTTCTTTTCATTCCCGAACACACCTGGGGACTTGATGAAAAAACACACCTCGGTGAAAATAAAAATTACATAAAAGAAGTATTTAACTCAAGAAGACATCTGCCTAATTATCAGAAAATGGAAAAATCATGGGAAGAACAAAGAAGTTTCCTTTATGATGCTATTAATGAAATGAGCGGTGATGACAAAGAAAGGATTATCAAGCTTATTTCAGAGGCACAAAGAGAGCCGCTTTCTATTGACGGCTTTTCTGAAATTCATCTCAACGGGGACATCAGCTTTGACGGCGGCGCAATTAAATTCAATGAGTGCGGTGCAATAACTGCTCTTAAGCTCAATGACAAAATAATTGCAGACGAAAGCCACCTTCTTTGTGATATCCTTTATGAACTTTTCTCCTATGATGATTATATCAGATTTCATAAGAGATACCACAGAATTGAGGATGACTGGGCATATCAGGATTTCACAAAGGTAGGCATGGAAGAAGCTATCACTGAATACTCATCCCACAGACCTCAGGCAAAGGCTTATAAAAACGGTAATGATTTTATCATTAAATATGAGTTTTCTGGCTTTGCTGTTGAAAAGTTCGGTGCACCTAAAAATCTTGATCTTCTTATAAGCATCAAGGCTGACCGCATTGATTTTGACCTTTCGTGGTTCAAGAAGGATGCAAACCGTGTTGCAGAAAGCATTTCCCTCGGTTTTAATCCCGTGGGAACTAACAGAAGAATAAGCAAATTAGGTACTCTAATTTCTCCGGATTATGTCGTGAGCCGCGGAAACAGAAACCTTCATGCCACAGACAACGGTATTTTCTTTGATGAATTAAATGTAACCTCACTTGATGCGGCAGTTGTTGCCCCCGGCAAACCCCATCTTGTTGACTATCCGAATGAAACTCCCGATGCATCAGAGGGCTTCTATTTCAATCTTTACAACAACACATGGGGCACGAATTTTCCGATGTGGTACAGTGAGGATGCAAGATTCCGATTTACTATGAGTGTTAACGGGTGACAGATATGGAAAAATATAAAAGAGCGAAATATTCCTGTTATTATTCCTATCTTTCAATGGCATCAATTTTCAGTCTGCCGCCTCTTCTTTTTAATACCTTTCACGAGATGTACGGTGTTTCCTATACACTTTTAGGAACACTTGTTGCGGTAAATTTCTGCACACAGCTTGTTATTGATTTAATTTTCACATTCTTTACAAAATACTTCAACATCAAGAAAACCGTAACGATAATGCCTTTAATCACATCTGTGGGAATGCTTATATATGCAATTATTCCGTGGGTTTTCCCGAAATACGCATATATCGGTTTTATTGCAGGTACATTCGTATTTTCAATTTCAGCAGGTCTCAGTGAAGTTCTGCTAAGTCCTGTGGTTGCGGCAATTCCTTCCGAAAATCCCGACAGAGATATGAGTCTTCTGCATTCACTGTATGCATACGGAGTTATGTCCGTTGTAATAATAAGCACCATTTTTCTTAAGATATTCGGCACTCAAAATTGGATGTATCTTACTCTCTTCTGGGCTTTTCTTCCCCTTATTGCATTCTTTTCTTTCAGCACATCAACAATGCCTGAAGTCAATATGGGCGGAAATGAAAACGGAAAAAAAGCAGGCAAAAAAACTCTTGTTATGACACTGTGTGTGCTTTGCATATTCTTCGGAAGTGCGGCTGAGAATTCAATGACAAACTGGGTTTCCTCTTATATTGAAAGTGCTTTGCATCTTCCCAAAATTGTCGGTGATATTCTCGGTATGGCACTATTTGCAATCGCCTTGGGACTTACAAGAACCTGGTACGGCAAAAGAGGTAAAAATATATTTAAGGTTCTGTGCTTCGGTATGACAGGTGCAGTTATCTGTTATCTTGTTGCAGGACTTTCACCTGTTCCCGTTCTTTCTCTTATAGCCTGCGTTGCCACAGGTATATGCACATCAATGCTCTGGCCCGGCTCTCTTATTCTTATGGAGGAAAAGCTTCCCAATGTTGGTGTTGCGGCATATGCGCTTATGGCTGCCGGCGGAGATTTCGGTGCTTCAATCGCTCCGCAGCTGTTGGGAATAGTTGTGGATAAGGTTGCAGTAAGTGATTTTGCCGCTGATTTAAGCACCACTCTTTCTCTGTCTCCCGAGCAGATAGGTATGAAAACGGCAATGCTTGTAGCTTCTTTATTCCCTGCGATAGGAATTATCATTCTTATGATGATTAAGAAAAAACTTAATATTAATAGCAAGGTATAAGAAAAAATCTTACGATTTATCAACCCCCTACCCCCAATCTCAATGTCATTAAGTTAAGAAAAACCGAGTTTCACAATGTTGTGAGGTTCG
>JAZNRX010000063.1:0-2980 GCA_045590915.1 Acutalibacteraceae bacterium
ATATCATTTTTATAAAATAGTGAAAAGAGGTGCAACATAATGGAATTCAATTTCGATATCAACGAAATGATCAACTCTATCATCGAGTTCATCAAGGCAGTAGTTGAAGGTGTACAGAAGGCTCTTGACGGTATCATCAAGACTCCTGGTTACGCAAATCCTGGCAACTATCCTGATGATTTCCCCATGGAAACAACAACTGAAGCATAATTTCAGTTAATCTTTATAATTTTTTTATAAAATTATGCATAATTAAAAAAGGGTTCCCAATCGGGAACCTTTTTTTGCACCCTGATTTCCAAATTTTTCCTTTTAATAGTTGCAAATATATGGTAAAATAATGAAAAATAAAATTTGTGAGATAAAGCTATGAACAAAAACATCTCCGACTTCCGACCTCCGACATCTGATCTCTGGGGCAGGCTGAAAACCGAAGCCCGTCCTATCGTTTTATACGGTACAGGAAACGGTGCAGACAGAATAATTGACATTTTAGAAAGAGAAAGCATAAAAATCAGCGGTATTTTTTCAAGTGCCGCCTTTGTCCGTGACCGCTTTTTCAGGGGCTATAAGGTAACAGATTATGACTCCCTGAAAAAAGAATTCCCCGATATGCTTATTCTTATGTGCTTCGGTTCGGCAAGAGAGGATGTTCTGGAAAATGTAAAGAAAATTTGCGAAGAAAATGAAATTTTAGCTCCCGATGTGCCTGTTTTCGGAGATAATGTTTTTAATACGGAATTTTTTGATAAAAATAAAAACAAGCTTCTTGAAGTGAGAAAAAGACTTTTTGATGAAAAAAGCCTTGAAACCTTTGACAATTTGGTTGAATTCAAGCTTACGGGAAATATAAGTAATCTTTTTAAGTGTGAATATGATAGCAACGGAGTATTTAATATAACTGAAAACAGTGTTTATTTTGACCTTGGTGCATATAACGGGGATACTGCATCTGCTTTTGCAGAAAAATATTCATACAGCAGAATAATAGCAGTCGAGCCCGACAAAAGAAATTTCAGAAAGCTTTCTGAAAACACCGCCGATATAAATAATATAACCTTATACAATGCTCTTATAAGCAATACGGATAATACGGTATATCTTGATAACAATAAGGGCAGGGGAGCCCACGAAAGCCAAAAGGGAAAAATCCCCGTTGAAGCTCTGACAATAGATACAATAATAAAAAAAGAAAAACTGTCCGATGACGGACAGCTTGTAATAAAATTTGATGTGGAGGGAAATGAACTGAAAGCCATTGAGGGTGGAAAAAACACCATAAAAGAAAAAACTCCGCTGATGTTCATATCCTGTTATCACAGAAGTGAAGACTATTTCACAATCCCTCTTAAAGTATTTGAAATTAATGATAATTATAAATTGTACATGCGACACTATAAAGGTATTCCTGCGTGGGAAACAGAATACATTTTCGTTCCTGAGGGAATAAAAATGTAATGCATTCTGCATTTGCAATTTACAATAATTCACTATTGTAAATTGCACGCTCGCCTCCGATGAACTTTGCTCTTGTTCTTGCAGCAAGAACAAGTGCTTCGCCGATTTTGTTGTTTTTTAGCCTCAAGGGAACTGCCACCTCTTTTAAATGCATTCCGATAAGTGTAAAGCCGATGTCAATTCCTGCGTCGGCTTTTATGTGTTCCACAGCAACCGGATTTTTGAAATCCTTATATGCATTGGTTGCAAATGAACCGCCCGCTTTGGGTTGGGGAACAACATTACAGAAGGGAGCATTTCCTATAGCCTCCCTTTCAATGATAATTGCACGGTTTAAGTGCTCACAGCACTGTGCGGCAATATAAATGCCCTTTTCTTCACAAGCCTCTTTTATGCCATGATATATTTCAGTTGCGGTTTCATAGTTTGAGTCTGTACCTATTTTTGAACCCATAACCTCGCTTGTTGAACAGCCGACAACGAGGATATTTCCCTTTGTGAGCTTTGCGGTATCTATTATTTCTTCAGCAGCATTTTTTGCCTGAAGACGAATTTCAGTAAATTTATCCATGATTAACACCTCACGGATAGTATATATCGTCAAAGTTTGCAAGTCAATAATATTGACTTATTAAAAATAATTTGTTAAAATATTTTTTTGTAAAAGTGAGGAGGTTTTTGTTTATGAAAAATACAGAAAAAACCATGGAAAAAATTGTAACTCTCTGTAAGGGCAGAGGCTTTGTTTTTGCAGGCAGTGAAATTTACGGCGGACTTTCAAACACCTGGGACTACGGCCCTCTTGGTGTTGAGCTTAAAAATAATATAAAAAAGGCTTGGCTTAAAAAATTTGTTCAGGAAAATCCCTATAATGTAGGTCTTGATTCAGCAATTCTTATGAATCCTCAGACATGGGTGGCTTCAGGACATCTTGGCGGCTTCTCCGATCCTCTTATGGACTGTAAGGAATGTAAAACAAGACACAGAGCTGACAATCTTATTGAGGATTTTGACGGCACTAATGTTGCAGGCTGGACAAATCAGCAGATGACCGATTATATTAAGGAAAAGAACATTCCCTGTCCCTATTGCGGTAAGTACAACTTCACCGACATCAGACAGTTCAACCTTATGTTCAAGACATTTCAGGGTGTAACAGAGGACTCAAAGAATGAAATATATCTTCGTCCCGAAACTGCACAGGGTATTTTTGTAAACTTTGCAAACATTCAGAGAACAACAAGAAGAAAGGTTCCCTTCGGTGTTGCACAGATAGGAAAGTCATTCAGAAATGAAATCACTCCCGGTAACTTCATTTTCCGTGTTCGTGAATTCGAACAGATGGAGCTTGAATTCTTCTGCAAGCCCGGAACAGACCTTGAATGGTTCAAATATTGGAAGGATTATTGCGAAAACTTCCTTCTTTCTCTCGGTATCGCAAAAGAAAATATCAAGCTTCGCGATCACGAGCAGGAAGAGCTTTCGCATTATTCCAAGTCGGAGGCCAAGCGGTCTTAGGAAG
>JAZNRX010000064.1:0-2857 GCA_045590915.1 Acutalibacteraceae bacterium
TGTTCTCTTTAATATATAAGTGTCAAAAGTCGTAAAAAGTAACACCTCTACATCAAATTTTGTCGAAAGGCACAATAAACAACTAAAATCCTTGTAAATAATTACAAGGATTTTAGGACAAAAACTTCCCGATAAACCACAACACCCAACCAATAACAGCCAACACAATCAGTGCAGTGGAACATCCCGTTCCACCACTGTTACCACTGTTTGAGTTATTATTTTTGCCTCCACCTGAACCACTACCGGAAGATGTCATTTTGAATGCGTAAAAATCATTAAGGTCAGGCATTGTTTAAGCTCCTTTTCTTAAAAATCATATCCCGTTTCAATCAGCTTTTTCTTCATCTTGTTAAGTGCTTTTCTGTAGTTTGAATCTGCTGTTGCGGGGGATGAAACTCTGTGGTCGAAGGCTAATTCTTCAAAGGTTTTAGGCTTGCGCGGTTTGTAGGTGGGATTGCCCTTGTAGTCAGGATTTTCATAATCGGGAACATCGGTTGAGTAGCATTCTCTGCAAAATGCAAGGTGCTCCGATACCAAAGCTCGCTCACGGTAGTTTAGAGCTTCTTCAAATACATCCATCACAAGATTTGCACGCTCAAATTTAACACACAAAACATCAGGTCGTGAGGTGTTGTCAGAAGCAACCTCTTCACGGCTTTCTTCACCGTCTTCGTCAGCGTACTGTCTGTAAAACTCAATGAACTGTGTATTCTGCAAGCCTGAACGGATAATTTCTTCTGCTTTTTCTTTTGTTACACCGATTTCGTCGGCTATCTTCTTCATTGTTTCATCATCGGTTTTCTCTTCATTTTCATAAAACAGGCGCATTGCTTTGCGAAGCCTTAAATCTTCATCAAAGCTTTGCACCGTAAAGCCCCGTCTCATTTTACGGATGTACTCGTGAATCTCACGCTTTGCCGTGTTTTCCTTGAATTTCACAAAAGGTATATCCCGTGAAAGGTCATACTCCTGCAAGGCTTTCCACATGCCTATAATGAACGCTTGCTTCATATCCTGAAAATGACCGGGCATTGCATAGTTCTGTACCCAACCAATAACCTTTGTGTTGAGCGTATTTTCATAATAATGAAGAAACCACAGAAAGTATTTTTCATCTTTCTCCTTGCAAAAAAGCTCAATATATTCCTGTAACTCCATTTTCGGCGGATCAGGTTTTATTCTGTACATAACAAGATCCTGTTGCCATTCTCTCACGGGAGACACCTCCTTACTTCATTGATTTTGCCGTATCCTCATACAGTTTCTTCTTTTCCATATCCTTTGGGTATTGGGTAAGCTCATATTCTGTTTCTTCGACTGCACGGTACATTCTGTCTTCGGCCAGCCTTGTTGCCAGTTCTGCAAACTCAGGTGTGATTTTGCCTCTGCTTTTATCTACACGTATTGAACCGCAACGGTTTCTGTATATTCTGCATGCAGGGTCGTTTTCACATCTTTCTTTCAGGTTTATATATGCCGCATATCTTCTGCAGGTAACCCGCTTGCCCTTGTACTTAAAAGGTGCATAGCCGTTGCAGTACTTCTGCCGTCTTGCAGTCAGCATAAGAAAATGCTTTTTGCAGATTTCACATTGCCTCGGATAATGACCGTACTGTATTCCCTCAAACAAATCTGTAACAATAAAGCTGTAGAAACTGTTGAAATACAGCCTTCGGGCGACAAGACTTTCTGAAGTGTATTCCGTGTTCGTTGGAATAACCCTTTCACCGAAAATATCGGTGGCAAGACGAGACAGATGTTCTTTACTGAATTTCTCCAACTCATCAAGTCTTGACACAAACCTTTTGAGCTTATTGAATGCAAGAGTAATATCATCACCGAGGTTATCATAAAAGCCGAGTGTTGTATTTACCTCGTTCAGCAGTTTTTCTGCCTGAGTGAAAAAGTCCTTATCATATTCGGGCGGCAGGATTCCGAGGATAATATATTCCTCTTTGATATTCTGTAGCTTACCCTTACGGTGGAAGTATTCAATTAATATTTCTGCATTTTCATAGGTGAAAAGCTTTGAGATTCTTTCCTTTTCTTTGTCAATGTCAATCAGATTAAAAGGTTTCAGCTTCGGCAGGGAAGTAAATATATTGTTGATTACGTTTACGGCTTCAACAAAAAGTCGAGGATTTAAATAGCCTTTGGCGAGCATATCTTCAAGCTCCCAATTCTCGGATCTGAAAACGGAGATTCTTGCGGCAGTATCGTCCTTGTAATACTGATTGAGTAGGTCAACCGTATATTGTCCCGCATCAACAGTTTTTGAGGCAACGGTTACTTTACCGACACTGTAATCAGCATAGAAAAAGCCTTTATCATTCATCCATTTCCACCTCCTGACAAAAATTATATCATAGTCCATAGTCATTATACAAATTTTACTGTCCAATAAAACGGACTTTGCTTTTTAGAAATATGAGAATATCGTTATAATTGCAAGCTACCTCGCAAGGAATAGTCATCCTGCGAGGTATCTTTTTTGTTTTATGTGGTTTGAAGATAATTTTATAAAAATTTTTGTTTCGATTATTGTGCTTAAAATTATATATATGCTGAAACTCCTTGATATATAAGGATTTGAGCCTTGTTTCGCACATCGTTTTTTGCTGTTTCGCGATTCTGTATGATTTTCGATTTTTTCTACATTAAATAATCAGAGGAGGGAAAACACAAGGTTATTCGTCTTTCGGCAAGCGGCTTAAAGAGATTAACACAGTAGTTTTCCGAATCACTAAACTATCAATAAAGGAGAATGTAAAAATGGCACGTGCTGAATATGAATACGAAAATCAGGAGGAGCTGAAATACATCTGGTATCTGCAGATTTCCGGCAGAGGAGATG
>JAZNRX010000065.1:0-4247 GCA_045590915.1 Acutalibacteraceae bacterium
GAGTTAGAGCGAGAGCAGGGAAACTAATCCCTGCTCTCATTTTTTCTTTCCTTGCCCATATGTAAAAAACTTTGATGATATAACAAAGATAAATTCATAGAAAACGCTCTAATTAACTAATATTAATAATTGAATTTTCCAAGCAGCGCTTGAGAACTGTTCAAAGAATGGTTTATTGTTTTCTATGATTTAATGCGTTATTATATACACAGACCGGTCAACAAATCTAATCAGAGGTGATGAGAATAATGACTATTTATTTAAGCGAAAACATCAAAAGGTTGAGACTTCATAAAGAGCTTACCCAAGAAATTCTTGCAGATTTTTTAGGTGTTACTTCTCAAAGTGTCAGCAATTGGGAGCGTGGAGAAAGTTATCCCGATATTACGATGCTACCTGAAATTGCAGGCTTTTTCAAAGTAAGTGTTGATGAGTTGCTTGGTGTTAATAGAGCAGAAGACGAGGCTGAAATAATCAAAGAACTTGAGGCATATGATAATCTTACAGACAAAGAATTAAAAATAGAAACAATAAATAGACTTAAAGAAAAGTTTCCTAATGATTTTCGGATTCTATTGAGATATATGACTTGCCTTGTTCATTTCAAAGAAAACACACCCGAAAAAGTTGCAAAGATAATTGCAATATACGAAAATATCAAACAGAACTGCAACAATGACAAAATACGCATTTCTGCCAAAAGACATATCGCTGAACTCTATAAAGGGCTTTCAGAAAAAGAAGGAAGCGGCATAACCTTTGAGGACTGTGAAAAAATCATAAAAGAAATGCCGAGAATGAGAGACGGACAGGAAATGTTCTGCTTTTATTATCCTGAGAACTATCCGAATGGTGATGAGATAATAATGAATACTCTTGAAGAACAATTCTTGTTGCTCAATACAGTTTATTCTCATTACTTTCATTACAACGGCTTTTTCTACGACAGAAACTTCTCTGACGAATGGGTGCTTTCAGCTTTCAAAACGGAACTCGACTTTTTGAATTTTGTGTATGATGACGGTCATTACGGCAAAATGTGGCGAACAGTAATTTATAATTACGGACATTTAGGGGTACGGTATTTTAAACTCGGCGATACTGCTAATGCATTGGAAAACTTCAGAAAAATGTGCGAGTTGGCAATCAAATTTGATAATATGGACAGAATAACAACTATGCATTCCGTAATGTTTGAAGGCAATAAATTTGATAAGCATACTTTGGGTACTACTTATGTTGCTAAAATGCAGATAAAAGATATTTTAACCGAAGATTATCCGTTATCTAAAGAGTTTAAGGAATCTGATGAATTCAAAGAGCTCATTTCAATTCTTGAAGAAAAGTGAACATATGAAACAAAGTCACTCTTAACCAGAGTGACTTTGTCCTGTTTATTCTGATTTTTATTGTTATTTATTTAGCATCTTTATTTTTTTTTGCCCTTTCCTTTTTCTTTAGAGTTTCAAAAGAATAGTCAATAATGTGTTCTTTCCTATGTCGAAGCATAGTTATATAGAACTGCTTTTGAAGTTCGGAAATGCAAGGTATATTATTTATCATTTGTTCAATAACTTCCATATTTATTTTCGGAGCTATACGCTTCAAAGCCTTGTTGCAATCGTCATTTTGTAAAGATGAAATAAAATCGAAATAGTTAATTTTCTTACCTTCATTTTGAATTACAGAAGTGGGAAATACAAATACACGGGCATCTATCTCATCTTTACTGGCAAGAATAGTTGAAATCATTTCCTCGCTTGCTTGGGGATAAAGACAGCTTCCGCAATCATATACGGGGGCGATGCTCATCTTGTCTGTTTGTTCGTTGTATAAGAATCCCCAGTTGCCGTTATGGCGGTCAAAGTTTCCTATAAAAGCATCGGCAATAAATAAATTCCAAAAATGTTCTGTAAGTTCCTTGGAGTCGATTGCCTGTTGATTTTCAATGGTATATATAATGTCCTTCAATTCTGTTCCGTAACCATTGTGAGCGGAATCAATCATTTGGTTTTTCAACGAAGCGAAATCTTGCAAGGTAATACCGAGTGAAGTGAAGTCCTTGCATGCTACAACTATCTTTTCCTTATCGTTTACAGTGAATTTTCCAAGTAAAGTTTCTTGAGCTTTAATTCCAATTATATTGAATATATGAGAGCCGATATATTCTGATATACAACTGTTTGCATAACTCATATCTAAACTCTTTCTCGGTGCAGGTGGAAACTTCAGCATATACTGTTCTCCGTCATATATAACTGAAATCTTGCTTCCGTTAGCACCTGCATAAGTTTTATTCTTTCTTGGAAGTGTTGAAAAATCAATCATTTATTAAATCACCTTTCTAATCCTAAATACTTTCCTCTTAAATACCAAGCTTGTTCAGATGATATCATATTATTAATTTCTGCAGAATTTATATCGCTTTGAAGTTCGCAATAATAACAGTCTATCAAAGATACAATAACTCCGCTTTGTTGTTTTTCTATTGCGGCTTTAAAGTTTGACAATGAATCCATAAGAAACGCAGGAAGACCGCATTCTAAATAGCTGTTATCAACGGGCTTTCCGTTGATGTCATAGTCAGGTTCAAGCAGTTCCTCCATTGAGCAATTCAAAGCTTTAGCAATAAGCAAAACTGTTTTTGCAGAACATTTTTCAAGCGAACTTCTTCCTGCACAAATATCTATAACCGTTGTTTTGGGGACACCGCTTATTTTTGACAAATGATACATTGATATATTTCTTTTAATTAAAGCTGACTGTAAATTCATACTGAATCACCTCATCTATATTATATCGTTATACCGACCTATTGTCAATATACGTTCTATCGTACTTTATTGTTATTATTTTTGAATAACATATAGAATTAAATGTATATCAAGACAACGATCACCTTTTTCGTTAGCAAGACATAAAAAATGTTAGCAAGAATTGAAAAAGTTTGCTAATTTTGATTAGCAAGGACTATAACTTTGAAGGTGGTAGTTGTTCCGACTTGGGGAGGCGATTCTGCTAACGAAAAAATCGTATTTTGATGAATTTTTTTGAAAATGTGCAAAAAACAAAAAAGCCGCAAACCCTTGATAAATCAAGGAGTTTCGGCTTCAAAAAATGGCACCCCCTACCGGGATCGAACCGATATCTAGCCCTTAGGAGATCCTCCAGAAGCAGTTTTTGGGTTCCCTTCCAAGGTGCCCTAATCCCTTATATATCAACGATTTCACGCATTATCGAGTTAATCTGTTCCCTTAAAATATCGGCTGATTTTTGCTGTTTTTTCACGTTCCTGTTAGCAGGCTGTT
This sequence comes from Acutalibacteraceae bacterium, assembly GCA_045590915.1. Taxonomy (GTDB): domain Bacteria; phylum Bacillota; class Clostridia; order Oscillospirales; family Acutalibacteraceae; genus RUG806. The sequence continues at coordinate 3,309 of JAZNRX010000065.1, forward strand.
AGCAAAAAGGCTGTTTTTTGGGTAATGACATCGAGTTAATCTGTTCCTATCGCTTCCAAAAAGAGTTTTTATTGAGTTTTATACAGCAATCTAATTGTAAACATATTTTAATTCAAAAGTCAATCGATAACAAAAAACGTCCCAATTTACTTTTGGACTGACGGGTTACATCTTTGGCAGTTTCACTAAGTATTGATGCAGGCCGAAAAATATGATAAAGTAAACTGAACGATAAATAAGAATTTGATGGAGAAATCTTTATGAAATCATTTGAAAATATTATCCCGAGAGATTTTCAAGGTGGAGTGCTTGTTCTTAAAGATGGTCAAGTTGTTTTTGAATATTGCCAAGGTAATGCTGACTATAGCACAAACACTCCCTTCACATCACATACTACAATTACATTAGCTTCGCTGTCTAAGCAATTTGTCGCAGCAGCCATTTTCCTTCAGATAGAACTGGGAAAACTTTCTTTAGATGATACAATCGACCAGTACTTTCCTCAATATCCCCAAGGAAAGAATATTACAATTTGTCATCTATTACATCATTCAAGTGGTATTCCCGATTATATCAGTGATAGAATTATCCCTGACGCAATCCAAAAATATGAATCAGAGCACGGAATCGCACCAACTGATGTTATCGAGTTTAATAAGTGCATTGTTTCAGAATGTCGTCCTGTTAGTCTTTCAGAATGTTTTGACCTAATTGGTGAATTACCTTTGTATTTTGAGCCAGGCTCAGAGGGCAGATACAGTAATACCAATTATTTTCTACTTGGTCACATTCTTGAGAAAGCATCCAGCAAGTCTTTTGCGGATGTAATGAGTGATGTATTTATGCTCTTTGGGTTGAAACATACACACGTGAATGGGCGTGGTGCAGATGCTTGTGGATATGTCAAACATGATGATATAAATTTTTCCTGTGGCAGAC
>JAZNRX010000066.1:0-12176 GCA_045590915.1 Acutalibacteraceae bacterium
GGGCTGTTGCTGTTGAAAATTTCTACACGGTGCCGGGTTGTTCGCACCTCTCATTTTTTAAATCCGGAATATTCGCAAGCTAAGTCGGATCGTAGCCATGTCGTTCTGTGAGCCAAGGAGTTGAGTTGCCAATTTGTCTTCCTAAGACCGCTTGGCCCTCCGACTTGGGCTGTTGCTGTTGAAAATTTCTACACGGTGCCGGGTTGTTCGCACCTCTCATTTTTTAAATCCGGAATATTCGCAAGCTATTCCGGACAAAATTACAGAAATTTTCACCGCAGAAGATACACGGAAGTCCGGTTAAGGCACAGACTTCCATCTTATTGCGGTTATTAACATAATCGCCCGGTTTAATAATCGGACATACTCCACGGAAATTCCCTACGTCAAGCGTAGCCACCTTCCGTATCATCGCATATCATCCTGAACTGAATGGGCATAATACACCCATTCATCAGACAAAAAGCATTCTACCATATATTTCTGTAAATTGCAACAATTTTTTTGATTTTTTTTCGTAAAAATTGCTGTTTTTTTAATTTTTTTCACCACATTAATTTTTATGCATAATTCAATGCATATTCTGTGAATTTTGTGTATCATTATGCATTTTTATACATCTTCTCCGCATACATTGGGTAAAATAAAACCGGTTTTTTCAAAAAACCGATTTCATTTGTATAAAATTTACATACAAAAATATTTATTTTCACAACCGAGCCGGGAAAATCATATCAGAATTGTTCGGCAACAGCAGGAAATATCATTTCTTTAATTAAAACATTCATACAAAACCAATTCTCTACAGAAGATATGCCTTCTTTTTCAGTGGAAGAAGAAGCGGCAACACCTGTTATCTTGCAGTTTTCATCAAGCAGATACACTCTTCTCAGGTCGTCAACCTTCCTGCCCTTTGCATCCATGAACTCAAAAACATAATTCTGTCCCGATTCAGGCACCGAATAAACCGCCACAAGCTTATCCGAACCTATCTTTCTGCTCTTATTTACTTCTTTAACAAATTTATTGTCAGAGGATGTATCAACAACCATTGTTCCGTTCTTATCGGGCATTTCAATAGTAAGGTCAATTTCCGTCATCGCACTCTCGGTCGTTTCAGCAGACTCCGCAGATGTCACTTCTTCTGTTATCTCCTCAAAAAACGTTATTTCCTCTGATGTGCTTTCAACAGTAATCTGTCGGGTTGTCGTTTCAGCAGCAACATCTGAAGTTATGTCATCAGAGTCTGCGGTTGTACCTGCAACATAAACATATTCCCTCTTACATCCGCCGAGAACAAGCAAAAGAAGTAACACAAAAACAATTATGTATTTTTTCATCGTCATTTTTCCTTTATGGAACAATTTATAAGGTATTATATAATAATTAATTACATCTTATATGCGGTCTGCACACCGACAAGTGATTTTTCAAAAAGCAAAGCCCGATAGAAATGCTATCGGGCCATATGCAAAAATACAAAGAAACTGAATTATGCTCCTGTAATAACAGAAAGAATTGAATTTGTTGAATCATCAGAAAGAATTGTTACAACACTTTCAATGAGAGAGGTAATAATAACAGAAACATCTGTTGCAGAAGCACCGGTAACAGCAGAAACCACACCGGTGAAAACTCCCATTATACCTGAAACTGAAGAAACATCTCCCATGCGGATTGTTTCAACAACCTTACTGAAGGCTTCAGATATTGCAGTGGAATCAAATCCGAGATTGGCAACTGTCTGTATCAACGTATTGAGCATAAAAAATGCACCTCCGAAAATCAAATCATAAACCGATGTAATATTAACACAACTAAGCTTTCTTATAATTCTAATTAAGAATTATATTTATAATTTGTACATTTTTTTAATAAATTATGAATTTTTATACACAAACAGCTTATATAAGCGTCAGCATTCTTCTTTTTTATCCTCATCCGACTTATCGGAAAACAGATTTACATCAAAAGAGCCCCCATCATCTTCGTCAGACCTCTTTTTTGCATCCTGCTTGTATATACGGGCACTTTCCTCCCAATCAAAAGGCTTTTCGGGAGTATGGCTGTCCTTGAATATTCTGACCAATCCCGCATCATTAAACACTTTTATAAGGATTACAATAAAGGGAAGAATAAAGAAACCGAGAATTCCCAATGTTTTAGAGCCCACATACATAGCAATAATCGTTGCAATAGGGGGAAGTCCTACTTGTCCGGCAACAAGCTTAGGCTCAATTATCTGTCTCACAACAAAAATAACCGCATAGATAACAAGAAGACCTATTCCCATCCCGATATTGCCTGTAATAAAGGATATAACCGCCCAGGGAATAAGCACAGTTCCGGTTCCGAGAACGGGAATTATATCAATCAGTGCAATTATAAAAGCAATGAAAATTATATAGGGATTATCAAATACACCGATGAAGCTGAGTATATAAAAGCCCACAATCAGCTCAAAGGAGGTTATAAGAATAATAAGACAATATGCCTTTATCATCTTCTTAAGAGAATTCACGGCAAGAAGATAAGCTGTTGATATTTTAAACAGCTTATCCTCCGACATCTGATGAACAAAAAATTGTTTTATATGCTCATAGTCAGAGGAAATAAATACGGTGGAAATCAGAAAAACAACAAAAGCAATAACAAGTGAAGGAATTTTTCCGACCGTTCCCGTAAGCATCTGACCGCCCTTGGACAAAAGCTCAGCCCAGTCAATTTTTGATGTGTCAATAGGAATATTGGTTATTCCGTTCTGAATTATCCCGTCAAAAAATACGGTTACATTCTCATGAAGCACTGTTCTTATGCCCTCAGGAAGAAATACGGTTACATCAAGAACCCAAAGCTTGAGATTATTGATGAGAGTCCCCATATTCTGCAGCTGAGACACTGAATAATCGTAAAATCCGCTGATTTTTTCAAAAAGCTCAATGCCTATAAGGAAAAACACCGAAAAAACAGCAAGAACAAACAATATAACAAATGCGGTACTGACAAGAGACCGTTTCAGATGCACCTTTTTTACTATCGCACTTATGGGACGGTTAAAGGCTGCTGATACAATAAATGCCATGATAAAAGGTATGACCAGCGGCAAAAACCATTTATACACACAGAACACTGCAACTGCAATAACGGCAAAATAACACACATTAATCAGAAATTTTCTTCGTTTTTCAACTGTTGTCATCTAAAAATCACCTCTCTCAAAAATTCCTAATTAAACATATCCAAGATATATAATACACCAAAACACTAAAATAAACAATAAATATAGCAAAAAATTAAAAATTTTCTGCCGAAAAAAACAGTTGACAGAATACACCCCTCTATTATATAATGTTAAATTGTAAAAACAGGGGTACAGGGTACCTTATGTCAAGCAAAGACAGCATTTTTCCGTTACTTGGCTGTTAAAGCAAAAAAGAAATGGAGGGTTATCAGGATGAAAAGAACATATCAGCCTAAAAAACGTCAGCGTAAGATGGAGCACGGCTTCAGAAAGAGAATGGCAGACAGAAACGGCCGCAAGGTTCTCGCCCGCCGCAGAGCAAAGGGCAGAAAGCAGCTTTCATACTAATTAAAGCTGAAAGGATCCGTGGAAATTGTCCCGATTCATTACACTTGATTCCAACACCGATTTCCGAAGAGCCTATGGCAGAGGAAAAGCATACACAAATCCTGCGTTGGTGACTTATGTAGTAAAAAACCGCGCGGGACTTTGTCGCGTTGGAATAACAACCAGCAAAAAAATAGGCAATGCAGTTCAGAGAAACCGTGCAAGACGCGTGATAAGAGAAGCTTTTCTTTCACTCGACGGTGTGCACGGCAGCTTTGATATTGTCTTTGTCGCAAGAACAAAAACGGTCTTCAAAAAAAGTACGGAAATCAGTGCAGTGATGCACAAACATTTGATTTCGGCAGGTGTTATCAGTAATGCTGAAGAAAGCAGCTCTTAAGGTTATAAGCTTCTACCAGAAATACATCTCCCCGCTTTCAGGCCCTAAGTGCAGATATTACCCGACCTGTTCCCATTATACCTTTGAGGCGATTGACCGTTACGGCTTCATTGTCGGCAGTGCCCTGGGAACACTGCGAATATTAAGATGCAACCCGCTATTTCCGGGTGGGGTTGACCCTGTTCCGGATCTAAAAATTAAGAGAAACAGGAAATAACCCGGAGGTCTTAGATGAACATTTTAAGAGATTTCTTAGCAATTCCTTTCGGATATGCACTTCATGTTCTTTTTGAATTCACAAACAACTATCTTTTGTCCCTTATTGTGATTACTCTCGTAATCCGACTTGCCCTTCTGCCTCAGGCAATCAAACAGCAGAAGAACTCATCAAAGCAGATGCGTCTTCAGGCAAAGGTCAATAAAATAAGAGCAAAATATTCAACTCTCAATCCCAGAGAAGCACAGGCAAAGATATCTGAGGAAACACAGGAGCTTTACAGACGAGAGGGCTTCAGCATGAACAATATGGGATGTCTTCCCATGCTTATTCAGCTTGCTGTTATGATGGGCCTTTACGGTGCTATCTACTCTCCCCTTTCACTTGTTCTCAGAATCGGTGACAATGCAATTACTGAGCTCAGAAGAGCTTTTGATGCTTTTCTTGCCACTATTCCCGAAGAACAGCTGACAAACACTCTCAAAAGCGATTATTATTTCGAGTTGAATGCACTTAACAAGTTTTCAGAATTAAAGAGTACACTTGATCCCGCTATCTTTACAGAAGAGCTTATCCTCAAGGTTGAAAACTTTATTGCTAATTTCAGAATTTTCGGAATTGATCTTACCGATGCTCCTTCACAGTGGAAAGAAATCGGTATGGTTCTCATTCTCGTTCCCGTTTTTGCAGGACTTACTGCTCTTGCTTCAAGCTTATTTATGTACCTGAAGCAGAGAAAATCAAATCCCGAAATGGCAAAAAATCCCGCTATGGGATGTATGACATTTATGTCCCCCGCCATGTCCTTATGGTTCTCATATCAGATGCCCGCAGGTATCGGCTTCTATTGGATCATCTCAAATATACTGTCCTTCATTCAGACAGTAGGACTTGCTCTCGCACTGAAGCCCGATGCAATTATTGCCGAGCAAATGATTGACGAAACGGTAAAACGCCGTTCAAGAGAACAGAACATCAAGACAAAAGCGGCACTTATGAAAAAAAATGACAACAAAAACGAATAATCTGAACACAAAACCGTAAATTTGCGGTTAATATTTAGAAAGGATTTCGTTATCAATGATAATAGAACAGATAGGCATCGGCAACAGCATTGCCGAAGCATATGAAAACGGAAAAGCTTTGCTTGCGGCTCCCGAAGAAGCTGAAATCCATCAGGAAATCATTCAGGATGTAAAGAAAAAGCTTTTCGGACTCAAGACTGAACCCGCAAAGGTAAAGGTCTGGTATGAAATAGCTGACAAGCCCGTAAAGGAGTCCCGTGCTGAAAAGCCCGCTCCCGTAAAAGAAAAGAAGACACAGGAAGCAAAGCCCGCTCCCAAGGCTCATACAGAAAAAACTGCTCCCGCAAAAGAAAAGGCTCCAGTAAAGGAAGCACAGAAGGCTCCCGCAAAGGAAGCTGAAAAACCCGCTCCCGCAAAGGAAAAAATGGTTTCAGAGGAAATCAGCGAAAATGACGGTGCCGCTAAATATCTCAGAATGATAATTGACGGTATCGGCGTCGGCGAATATAAGCTTTCACTTACAAAGAACACAGAAACAAACGAATATATCTATACCGTCGAATGTGAAGATGACGGTGCACTTATCGGAAGAAGAGGCGAAACTCTTGATTCCATTCAGTACCTTCTTCGTCTTTCTCTCAACAAGGGTATTGATGAAGACAAGCACCGCAAGGTTTCCGTAAATATCGGCAACTACAGAGAAAAGAGAAACGACAATCTCCGTGCCCTTGCACACAGAAGTGCAAAGCAGGTACTCAAATACGGCAGAAATGTTGTTCTTGATCCTATGAATCCTTATGAGAGAAGAATTATTCACACTGCAATTCAGGAAATTGAAGGCGTAACCTCTCATTCAATCGGACAGGATGCCGGCAGAAAGGTTATAATCTCCCTTGAAGAAGGCGTACAGCCCACACATCCCTCAAAGGGCGGATATAACAGAGGCGGCAGACACGACAACCGCAGAGGCGGAAAGGGTGGCTTCCAGAAGAAAGAAGCATACCAGCCCGAAACAACAAGAGCTCCCAGAAAGGACTCTGCAGGCTCTCTCTACGGAAAAATCGAAATTCCCGCAAAGAAAACAGAAGAATAATCGAGAACAAGCCTTTCTTTTTCTGAAAGGCTTGTTTTTATGTTTTATTCAAAGATTAATATTGTAAAAAGAGACTTTTTGACAACAAAACAGCACGTAAACCTCTTATTCTGCCGACAGAAGCTTCTGACGTCCCGAGCCGTCCGTATATGTATCTCCCTGTAAAAGCAAGTCCCCTGTTTTTTTGAAGGAATATCCCTCCTTTTTTAATAATCTGATTATTTCGGGAAGAGCCTTAAGAGTGTTTTCCTTGCCGAGATGAAAAAGTATTACGGAACCGTTTCCGACCTTAGAGCTTACCCTGCTGACTATTTTTTCGGGAGACGGATTCTTCCAGTCAATGCTGTCAACATCCCATTGTATTGCCGTCATTCCGAGGCTTTCGGCAGCTTCTATGGTCTTATTGTCATAGGAGCCTGACGGCGCACGGTACAATAAGGGCATAATTCCCGTAATTTTCGCAAGAAGCTCATTACACTCATCTATATCGCTTACAATATCCTCAAATTCCTGTGTCACGGGATCGGTATGCTTCATTGAATGATTGCCGATTTCGTGACCTCTATTATATATTTTTCTCACAGCTTCGGGATATTTTTCAGCAAAATCTCCCACGAAAAAAAATGTAGCTTCAATATTTTCCTTCTGCAGCAGAGTGAGCAAATCATCAATCCCCTTGTCATCCCATGCACAGTTAAAGGTCAGAGACAGCTCCTTTTCAGGAGTATCAACACTGTATACAGGCAACAGTCTGTTAATTGCCGATACTGTCGTAGAAAGTGAACATGCAACAACAAAAATTATTGAAAATATCCATATAAGCATAATTACAAGCAACGACATATCTTTTCTTGAAAACAACAATAATTTCATATTTATCACCCTTTTCAATTGTCCTTTACAGTCTATTACTTTAAATGTTGAATTATAACCGTTTTGTCAATATATATAATTTCCTGCGTGTTAATTTGTAAATACTGTTTTATAGTGTTTTGTTGTTTTAGAAAAAATAATATGATAGAATAAAGTGAAAACTATAGGAGGTGTACCTATGCTTTATAAAAAGAACAGTGAAAAGGCTTTAAGCAAAGACCTTTTCAGAAATCCCACATCAGAATACCGCGGAACTCCCTTCTGGGCACTCAATTCACATCTGACAACCGAAGAGCTGTGCAGACAGATTGATGTTTTTAAGGAAATGGGACTTGGCGGCTTTCATCTTCATGTAAGAACAGGTCTTGAAAACGAATACCTCAGCGAAGAATATATGTCCTTGATGAAGGACTGTGTTGACAAGGCAAAAAATGAAGAAATGCTGGCATGGCTTTATGACGAGGATCGCTGGCCCTCAGGTGCCGCAGGCGGTCTTGTTACAAAGGACGAGAAATACAGAGGCAGATGTCTTCTTTTCACCCCCTTCAAAAATGCCGATGCATTCACAATTAACGACTCACGAGCTGAAGGCGGACGCACGGGCAAGGGAAAGCTTCTCGCCTGCTATGATATTGTTCTCGACAAAGACGGCTATCTTGAAAGCTACAAAAAAATAGAAGAAAACGAGGAAGCCGCAGGTAAGAAGTGGTATGCACTGCTTGAAATCCACGCTTCTTCCAGCTGGTATAACGATCAGGCTTATGCAGACACCTTAAGTCACGAAGCAATAAAAAAATTCATCGAGGTCACCCACGAAAAATACAAAGCAAAGGTGGGCGATGAATTCGACAAAACCGTTCCCGCTATTTTCACCGATGAGCCTCAGTTCACAAGAAAAAGAGTTCTCAACAACTCCTTTGATGAAATGGATATTACAATGCCCTGGACAGACAAGGTTCCCGAGCTTTATAAGGAAGCCTACGGTGCGGATATTTTCGATACTCTTCCCGAGGTTTTCTGGGATCTTAAAAACTCTGCTCCCAGCATTCACCGTTACCGTTATCACGATTTTATTGCGGAATTATTTGCATCCGCATTTGCTGATACTGTAGGTGAATGGTGCAAGAAAAACGGCATTGCACTCACAGGTCATATGATGGAGGAGCCCCATCTTGAATCACAGACAGCAGCTCTCGGCGAAGCTATGCGTTCATACAGAAATTTCCAGCTTCCCGGCATTGATATGCTCTGCAACAACCACGAATACACCACAGCAAAGCAGGCACAGTCTGCAGTGCATCAATACGGCTATGAGGGTATGCTTTCCGAGCTTTACGGTGTTACGGGATGGGATTGTGATTTCAGAACCTATAAGCATCAGGGCGACTGGCAGGCCTGCCTCGGTGTAACCATCCGAGTTCCTCACCTTTCATGGTATGCAATGCAGGGTGAAGCCAAGCGAGATTATCCTGCATCAATTCACTATCAGTCCCCTTGGTATAAGAAATATAATGTTATTGAAGACCATTTTGCAAGAGTAAATACTGCTCTTACAAGAGGTAAACCCATAATAAAGGTAGCAGTTATTCATCCCGTAGAAAGCTTCTGGCTTCATTGGGGTCCCAATGATAAATCCGCTATATTCAGAGACAGCCTTGAGGAGCGTTTCCACAACATAACAAACTGGCTGCTTGAAGGAAGCATTGACTTCAACTTCATTTCCGAGTCCCTTCTCCCCTCTCTTTGCGAAAAGGGCGATGCACCTCTTAAGGTGGGCAAAATGGAATATGATGCAGTTGTTGTTCCCGGCTGTGAAACTCTCAGAAGCACAACCGTTGAAAGACTGGATGACTTCAGAAAGGCCGGCGGCACACTCATTTTCATGGGCGATGCTCCCACACTTGTGGATGCTTTGCCCTCAGACAAAGCAAAGGCACTTTTCAATGCAAGTGAGCAGATTGATTTCTCACGTGCTTCACTTCTTACGGCTCTTGATAATACAAGAACTGTCACAATAAGATTCAAGGACGGCAGACTTACTGACAGATTCATTTATCAGTTAAGAGAGGACAATGATTGCAGATGGCTTTTTATCTGTAATTCAGCAGAACCCGGTAACAAGCACATAGACAGCGGTCATCGTATACAGATAATTATAAACGGGGAATATATACCTGAGATATATGATACGCTAAATGGCGAAATTTTCCCTATAAATGCAGAATACAAAGAAGGAAAGACTACAGTTCATTATATTCTCTACGGTTATGATTCTGTGCTCTTAAGACTTACTGAAGGCAGAACCGATTGCACAATACCGCAGTATGAAGCAGAAAGAGCAGAGGAAGCCTTCGGCGGTCTTTATGACTATGAGCTTTCCGAGGATAACATTCTTGTGCTTGATATGGCACAATGGAAGCTTGATGACGACGAAGAATTCTCACCTAAGGAGGAGATACTCCGTCTCGATAATCTTGTGAGAGCAAGGCTGGGAATAAGAGCACGCGGCGGACAGGTGGTTCAGCCCTGGGTTCTCGGCAAATTACCTAAAGACCACAAGGTTACTCTGAAATTTACCTTCAACAGTGAAACAGAATACAAGAATGCCGTTTTAGCTCTTGAGGATGCCGATGTTGCCGAGGTTATCTTCAACGGCAAAAAAGCGGAAGCACTTGACGGCTTCTATGTGGATATTTCCATAGGCAAAAAGGCTATCGGAGATATTATAAAGGGCGAAAATGTTCTTGAAATCACACTTCCCTTCGGAGAAACCGCAAATCTTGAAAATGTATTTATTTTAGGTAAATTCGGAGTAAATGTTGCAGGAAGCACGGCAACCGTTACCGCCCTTCCCGAAAAGCTGGCATTCGGCTCACTTCTTTCACAGGGCTTCCCCTTCTACAGCGGTGCCGTAACCTATAAGATGAGTGCCGAATCCGAGGACGGCAATCTGACAATTACCGCAAGCGATTATATGGGTGCTCTTATAAGTGTTTTCGTTGACGGCGAGGAAAAGGGTGACATCATTTATCCTCCTTACACCCTTGAGATCAAGGATATAGGCACAGGAAAACACGATGTTGATGTAAAAGTTTATCTTCACAGATATAATTCCTTCGGGCCCATTCACCTTGTAAATGTCAAGGAATCATGGCACGGTCCGGGAGCATGGCGTTCTTCTGGCATTAACTGGAGCTATGAATATGTTCTCAGAACAACAGGTATTCTCAAGACACCCGCAATAAAATAATTTCATCACAAAACAAAATAAGACAAGTTTCACAAGGAAGTTCCGCTATCATAACGATAGCGGAGCTTTTTTGTATATTTGCAAAACTGACACATTATCCAAAAACGCTTTTTTGAGCTTTACAGGGTGGTTTTAATGAAAATAGAAACAAAAGATAAAACTATGACCGTTTTTCTTTCGGGAGAAATTGATCATCATAATGCTTTTTCCTTAAGAGAAAAAACTGATACCGCAATAATCAGGGAGGCACCGGAAAAGCTCATTCTTGACTTCTCCGATGTTTCCTTTATGGATTCCTCTGGAGTCGGCTTTGTTATCGGAAGATATAAGCTTGCATCCTCCTCGGGATGTGCCGTTGCAGTTGCGGGCTTAAAGCCGAGAGACAAAAAAATACTGATGCTTTCGGGAATGGAAAACAGAATTGAATTCAGGTGATAAATATGAAAAAACCTATAAATGACTTTAAGATAAATATGCCCTCAAAATCAATAAATGAAAGCTTCCTGAGAACCGTTTGTGCCGCCTTCAGCGGATTGTGCGATCCGACCGTTGAAGAAATAAGCGACATAAAAACTGCTGTCAGCGAAGCCGTCACAAATGCAATAGTTCACGGCTATAAGGAAAGGCAAGGAAGAATTTACATAGATGCCGCCGTTTTTGACGATAACACCGTAAAAATCAGAATACGCGATAAGGGTTGCGGCATTGAAGATGTCAGAAAAGCAATGGAGCCCCTTTATACCACCGCGGGAGATGACCGCTCGGGACTGGGCTTTACCGTAATGGAAAGCTTCACGGATAGAGTACAGGTAAAATCTGCCGTTGGGAAAGGTACCGTTGTCACACTGACAAAAAAAATTACGGGAAAGTGTGAATAATGCCGCAAAAATCAGATAACATTCTTGTGACCGAAAACCTCGGTCTTGTTCACTCCTGTGCAAACCGCTTTCGAGGCAGGGGTGTTGATTATGATGACTTGTTTCAGGCAGGCTGTATGGGGCTAATAAAGGCCGCACAAGGCTTTAATCCCGAGCTTGGCTTTCGGTTTTCCACATATGCGGTGCCTGCGATTTTAGGTGAAATAAAAAGAGTTTTCCGCGACGGCGGTACGGTAAAAATAGGAAGAACCGCAAAGGAAAAAGCAAGACAGCTTTTTGAAATAAAGGAGCAGCTGTCAATTCAGCTGGGCAAAGAGCCTTCAATTTCACAGATTGCCGAAAAAGCGGGCATTGATATGTGTGAAGCCGCCTCTCTGCTTTGTGCGTGTCTTCCCGTAATTTCCCTGACTGCCGAAGAAGACGAGGGACAGACGGATATTCCCGTCAGTTCCCATGAGGAATACATCACCAGACGACTTGACCTTGACAATGCATTGGAAAGTCTTAATGAAAGTGAAAAAAAGCTTATTGAGCTGAGATATTACAGCGGTCTTACACAGACTGTTACGGCACAGCGGCTCGGACTTTCACAGGTTCAGGTTTCAAGAAAGGAAAAAGCAATTCTTTTGAAATTAAGACAGCTCCTTGCTTGACAGAATACCCCTGATGTGATAATCTTTCTTTTTGGTAATCAAAATATATCAAGAGGATACGGAAATGAAAAAATCATCACAGCTCAAGGGTGTTCTGATACTTTTTTTAACGGCATTTATATGGGGTTCATCCTTTGTTTCACAGTCTGTCGGAATGGAAACAGTGGAAGCCTTTACCTTTAACGGCATAAGAACACTTTTCGGTGCGGCAACACTTCT
>JAZNRX010000067.1:0-7253 GCA_045590915.1 Acutalibacteraceae bacterium
CCTAAGACCGCTTGGCCTCCGACTTAAAGTATGAAAAGAGTATTTTCTTTACTTCTGATTATAATAAGTATATTGGGCATTTTTTCATCCTGCTCCTCCGATGAGCCTGTTGTTCTGTTTTTTTCTGTTGCGGACAGTGCGGGCTCCTTTGATCCTCAGATAGTGTCCGATGCCACCGCCGGTATTGTTGTACGCAACTGCTTTGAGGGACTTTTAAGGAAGGACGAAAACGGCAGTGTCGTAAACGGTGTTGCAAGGGATTATAAGGTATCCCCCGACGGACTTAAATATACATTTTATTTAAGAGAGGATGCCCTGTGGCATCTGACAAGCAATGCACAAAAGCAGCTTGAGGGGAAAATCCCCGAAAATATGGACCTTTCGGTAAGTGCATATGATTTTCAGTTTGCTTTGAGAAGGGCAGTTGATCCTGCAACCGAGGCACACGCTTCATATATGCTTTATAATATTGAAAATGCCCCCGAAATTCTTGCGGGAGAAAAAAATCCCGAGGAATTAGGTGTAAGGGTTATTGACAAATTCACTCTTGAAATTACTCTGAGTAAGCCCCAGAGCAATTTCTCCGAGGTTCTTTGTGAGCCTGTGGCAATGCCCTGTAACGAGACCTTTTTCAATGCCTGTGCGGGAAGATACGGAACTCTTATTGCTTTTTCCCTTTCAAACGGTCCCTTTTATCTGTCACGCTTTGATGACAATTCATACAGAATAAATAAATCGGCGGATTATTCGGGTGAAAGCGTTGCCGTGCCCGACTATGTGTGGCTTTATGTTGTAAAGAATGAGGAAAGACTGCTTGAGGTGCTTGAAACCGATGATTATTCAGGTGCCGTAATCAGCGAGGCGACCTATAAGAAGCTGAAGGTCAGCAAAAAAATGACGGTATCCGAAACCCCAAATGTTATTTCGGGCTTCATTATGAATATTTCCGATGAGGTTCTGTCTGAGCAGTACATAAGAAAGGCTGTTGTCGCCGCAACCGATGCCGGAGAGGTTGCAAAAAATATGGGCGGTGAATATCTTAACAGTCTCATTCCCATAAGTGCGGCAGATGACAGTATTTCCGTGCATCCCGAGGCATATTCCGAAGAAAAGGCTATGGTTTATCTCAAAAGCGGTCTTGAAAAGCTTGAAAAAAGCACGGTTGATATTTCCGTTTTATGTGAAAAGCAATATGAAGGCACCGTAAGACGTGTTATGCAGGAATGGCAGAGAATATTGGGCATAAGCGTGAATTTTACCGTAAAAAGCATGGATGCCGAAGAGGTTGCAAAAAATGTAGCAAGAGGTAATTTCCAGATTGCTCTTTACAGCTATAATGCACAGTCGGACGGAATATACGAATTTTTCGGAACCTTCACAAAGAACTCGCCTTATAATTTCACAGGCTATCTGGGACTGGGGATGGAGGAGCTTATTTCCAAACTCTATTCGGGAAATGAAGGCAACTACCGTTCAGTCTATTCATCAATAGAAAGCAAGCTCAGTGCAGAATCCCTTGTAATTCCAATATGCTCCGAAAACTCATATTTTGTCTGCACAAAGAATGTAAAAGACGTCATATATTTCGACGGAAACGATAAGCTCTATTTCCACAAAGCAACAAACAGATCATAAATTATCGGATTTCGGAGACAGCGTTTTGCAAGATCGGAAGTCGGAAGTCGGATGCTTCGCAAATTCGGAATTCGGATTTCGGAATTCGGAGACAGGTCTACACAAATGCAATCAATTTTCAGCAATGCACCAAAGGCACGAGCGTTACATAGAGTGAAGCCCAACAATACGCGAAGTGTCTTCCTTCACATTTTCCGAAGGAAAATATATCTCTCTTTTCCAAGAAAAGAATATCTCTCATTCCGAAGGAATGAATATCACTCATAGCGAAGCTATGAATATCACTGTATAATTCAGCACCGCTGAATTATGCACCACGGGGGTTTTTATGTCAGTTTTTAAGCCATTTTATGCAGTAAGACCGAAAAAAGAATATGCACATCTTGTTGCGGCACTGCCTTATGATGTTATGAATTCAGAGGAAGCAAGACAAAAGGTTGAAGACAATCCATATTCTTTTATCCATGTGGATAAGGCAGAGGTGGATTTGCCTGTCGGAACCTATCTTTACAGTGATGAGGTTTACAAAAAGGCATCGGAAAACCTTGAAAAGCTGTTATCTGACAATGTGTGCTTTAAGGAGAAAAAGCCCTGCTTCTATCTTTACAGGCAGATAATGGGAGAGGTCACCCAGATGGGACTTGTGGGTGTTGCAAGTGTTGATGACTATATTAATAACATAATAAAAAAGCATGAGCATACAAGAGCGGATAAGGAGGAAGACCGTATCCGCCATGTTGATACCTGTGATGCCAATACCGGACCCATTTTCCTTGCTTATAAGAGTGAAGCGGTTATTGACACAATTATAGAAAAATATGCCCGTACATCTCCCGAATATGACTTTTTCTCCGAGGGAGACGTGAGAAATACCGTATGGGTTATAAGCGATGAAAATGACTGTGATACGCTTCAGACGGCATTCAGAGGTGTTGATGCATTCTATATTGCCGACGGCCATCACAGAGCCGCTTCTGCGGTTAAGGTGGGGCTTAAAAGGAGAGCGGAAAATCCCGATTATACGGGTGACGAGGAGTTTAATTTCTTTTTAAGTGTTGCTTTCAGAGCTGAAGAGCTTAAAATAATGGACTATAACCGTCTTCTCAGGGATAAAAATTCTCTGTCCGATGAAGAGCTTTTCGGAAAGCTGGAGGAAATTTTCCTTATTGAAGAAAAAAGTGAGGCGGTGAAGCCCTCAAGTCGTCACAGCTTCGGCTTCTACTGTAATAAAAAATGGTATGAGCTGACTCTGAAGGACGGTCTTTGCGATGAAAATGATGTCCTCGGAAGCCTCGATGTTTCAATACTTCAGAAATATGTAATTTCGGGAATTTTCGGAATTGAGGACCCGAGAACCGATAAGAGAATTGATTTTGTAGGCGGAATAAGAGGACTTAAGGAGCTTGAAAGAAGATGCTGTGAGGATATGTCTGTTGCATTTTCAATGTTCCCCACATCCCTTTATGAGCTTATGTCCATAGCGGATGAGGGAAAGGTTATGCCTCCCAAATCCACTTGGTTTGAGCCCAAGCTTCTCAGCGGACTTTTTGTGCATCAGCTTAAATAAGGTATTTTGAAAAAAAGTTTAAAAAACACTTGCTTTTTTCAATAATATCTGTTATTATATCCGTTGCTGATTAAGATATTAGGGGTTAACCCGAAAAATAAAGGGAGGTGTGCTCCATGGCAAAATGTGATTTTTGCGGTAAGGACGTAAAGTTCGGTATTCAGGTTTCTCACTCACACAGAAGATCAAACAGAACCTGGAAGCCCAATGTAAAGAGAGTAAAGGCTATCGTTAACGGTTCTCCTTGCAGAGTATATGCTTGCACACGCTGCATGCGTTCAGGTAAGGTTGAAAGAGCTGTTTAATTTTACTTAATGTAAAAAGAACGAAAAGAGGCTGATTTCCTGCGGAAATCGGCTTTGGTCTTTTTTTATGTGTTTTTTGTCTGTCTTAGCAAAAAAAGGCAGACTTTTTTTGTATACTTTTTCAGCATCCGAAAGATAAACTATCGTTGATTTTTGCGGGTTTTGTGTTATATTTATTATATAAAGCTCTGAAAAAAAGGAAGTGACTGTATGGGTTTATTCGGTTTTGCCAGAGAGGACATAACTCCCGAAATCGGCTGTCTTCTCTACGGATATGTGGATGACCTTAAATCTGAAAGTATACACGACCGTCTTCGTGTGAGTGCCTTTTATTTCCGTGACGGTGAAAGGGAAGCACTTATGCTGACGGCAGAGGTCTGCTCCGTAAATACGGCTTTTTCCCATAAGATAAGACATAAAATTTCCGAAAGCACACTTGTGAAATATGAGAATATTATTCTTCACGGTATTCACAACCATACAGGTCCCAACACCGACGGAAATACGGGATGGGGTGACCTTGATATTGATTATTGCGAAAATATTCTGCTTCCCGCCTGTGTAAAGGCTTCAGAGGATGCGAAAAACAGTGCGGCGGAGGCACTTTGGGGCTTCAATATGGGTGAATGCCGTGTGGGTGTCAACAGGAGAGAGCAAAACCTCAATAACGATCTTATCTTCGGTCAGTGTGAATGGGGAAGCTTCGATCCGAGAATGGCAGTTTTTTCCTTTGCGGATGTAAATAAAAAGCCTCTTGCAAATCTGATTTTCTATACCTGCCACGGTACCTGTGCTGGTCTGTGCCGTGAAATTTCAAGGGATTGGGCAGGGGGAATGATGGATATTCTCGAGGAAAAAAGCGGTGCACCCACTGCATTTTTCTGCGGTCCTGAGGGGGATGTGGGCCCACGCCTTTCCAACGGACAGACGGTGGGAACTATCCGTGATGTTGAAATTATGGGTGAAAAGGCGGGTGCGGATGCCCTGTCTGTTTACAGCGGTATTACGGATTATAAGCCTCTTTCAATGGATGTTACCGAAAGAAAGCTTGCCCTTCCTCTTAAAAGCAGGATACCTCTCGAAAAAGCAAAGGAGCTTTATGAGGTTTATAAAAATCACAGTGTCAATCTTGAGGGACAGAAAAGAAGCTATTATAAGCGGGTTATAGACTCCTATGACACTGACTATAAGGAAGAAGACTTTTACTATGTCTCACAGACGGCACTTAAAATCGGAGATAATGTGTTTGTCAGCTTCCCCTATGAGCTTTTCTCCGATATAGCACTTCGTATTGATAAGGCGGTAAAGGACTGCAATATCTTCTCCTTGTCCAATGCCAACGGCAGCAAGGGCTATTTTCCCTGTGACAGTGAGATTTCCAAGGGCGGCTATGAAATAGATATGTTTTTAACATTAAATCTTCAGCCATATTGCGATAATGCGGATTTTTATCTTATAAAAGAAACACTTAAAACACTGGAGGAACTGAAATGTACAGAATAGGACAGGAAGAAATTGATGCAGTTGCAAGAGTTATAAATTCAAAGCAGCTTTTTAAGGTAAACAGCGGACTTAACGAAACCGCAAGATGCGAAGAAAATATGAGAAATATATGGGGAGTCAGAAGAGCACTTCTGGTTACCTCGGGCAAGGGTGCCCTTATTTCCGCTCTTGTGGGTATGGGTATCGGCCCGGGAGATGAGGTTATTGTTCCCGCATATACATATATCGCAACTGCTATTGCTGTTCTTGCAGCGGGTGCAATTCCGATTATTGCCGATATTGATGAAACACTTACTCTTTCCCCAAAGGATTTTGAAAGGAAAATCACAGAAAGAACAAAAGCGGTCATTCCCGTTCATATTATGGGCTTCCCCTGTAATATGGATGAAATTATGCGGATTGCAAAGGAGCATAATATAATGGTGCTTGAGGATTCCTGTCAGTCCGACGGCGGCTCATACAAGGGCAAGAGACTTGGCTCCATCGGTGATGCCGGTGCTCTGAGCTTCAACTATTTCAAGATAATTACTGCAGGCGAGGGCGGAGCTGTGCTTACCAATAACGATAAGCTGTATGAAAGAGCCCTTATTTATCAGGATTCCAGCGCAATTTCATTTTTTGGTGATCAGCTGAGTGGCATAACCGAGCCTCAGTTTGCAGGCTCACAGTTCAGAACAAATGAAATTTCCGCCGCAATTCTTAATGCACAGTTCAACCGTCTTGACGGAATTTTAGGAGACCTTCGTAAAAACAAAAAGAAAATGAAGGAGCTTCTTTCTCCCTATTGCCGTTTTACTCCCTCAAATGATGAAGAAGGTGACTGCGGTGTTGCCTTATCAATAGAATTTGACACTGCCGAGCAGTGCATAGCCTTCAATAAGGCGGCTCCCGACGGAACAACACGCCCCAGAGAAAGTGACAGACACATCTATTGCTTCTGGACTGCAATTCTTGAAAAAAGAGGAGCCTTCCATCCTCTTATGGATCCCTTTAAGATGGAAGCAAACAAGAATCATATTCCCGACTATAATGCGGATATGTGTCCCGAAACTCTTGAAATTCTTGCAAAAAACTGCTATATCTCCATAAATCCAGATTGGACAGATAAGGAAATTGAAGAAAAAGCAGAGTATTATATCAATGCATTGAAAAATAATGCAAAAAGATTCTGATATTTTTATTATCGAAAAATAACAGCGTTGCAGTCAATTTTCTGCAACGCTTTTTGTTATGCTTCGATTGATATTCGTTTTTTTGTAATGAGGAAAATACGGGAAACAAGCATAAGAAGTAAACCGGTTAATGTAAAAACTGTTGTTCCCGTGCCGCCTGTTTAGGGGTTGGCGCATGGGGGAATTGCCCACTTCAACGGTTGCGGACTTATACATTGTAAACACAAATGCCTGTATGGGAACGCCGTTGCCGCCATACTGATTATTCAGATCATAGCCTATCATACAAGGGCTCTGATAAAGATACAGGGATTCACCGTTGCCGTCACGGTTGAGAACATAGGTGTCAACCTCCGTGATTTCAGCGTCTGCGGCATAACCATATATTATTACAGAAGACAAAATCAGAAAAACAGACATCAGCAAAGCAATAAGCTTTTAAATTGACATTCTGCGTTTAATCATATCTGAACTCTTTCTCGTTAATTTTTGACATACCTATACACATACATATTAACGCCAATAAATCCTTCATGCAACAAAAATTATTCCAAAATGACAATTTGTTTGTTTTTTTGATTATATTGTCAGTTTTTTTACTGATGTTTTTGGTTGATATTTAAAACTGATTTTTTTAAGCATGCAAGTAAATACAACTGCGGTATATTTTTCTTATGCTGGGATAAGGTTCCCAAATGTAATGTGCTTTGTGAAAAATATAAAAAATTTAAAAATAACTATTTATATTTATTTTTATATGTGTTATTATATATTATGTATAACTATGTCAGGAGAAGAAATTATGTTTGTTGACTCTGCGAAAATTAAAATAAAGGCAGGTAACGGCGGTAACGGTGCCGTTGCTTTCCACCGAGAAAAATATGTTGCCTCCGGCGGACCCGACGGCGGTGACGGAGGTAAGGGCGGCGACATCATTTTTGTTGCCGACGATCACCTTGCAACTCTTGCGGATTTCCGTTATAAAAGAAAATACACAGCCGAAAACGGAGCAAACGGTGAGGGCGGAAGAAGAAGCGGTAAAAGCGGTAAAAGCCTCACCATCAGGGTGCC
>JAZNRX010000068.1:0-2031 GCA_045590915.1 Acutalibacteraceae bacterium
AGTCTCTGTTTCTTCAGGTTGTGATGTTAATAGATTTTCAACGGTCGCCGAGCTTATGGGTATACTCTGAAAAACAAGAAGTAAACTCATAAACACAGCAAGAATTTGTGCTGTTCGCTTCATAGTGTCCCTCCTGAAAAAATATTTTGACCGGATTTTATCCGTTCAATATATTAGTGTCAAAAAACAGAAGAAGTAACAAAAAATTTTAAAATTTTTTTGCAGTTACAAAAAAACACATTGAAATCAGCAATTTTCAACAAAAAAATACTCCTTAAACATCTGTCTAAAGAGAACGGCATTAATATTGTGTTTTAAGGTTTATCCACAGCTCACTCTGGAGAACAAGGGTTTCCCTGTTAAGATTTATAAACACCTCGCACTTGTCGAGGATTTCCTGTGAGGGATAAACAAGTGGATCCTCGCTTTGCTCGGGATCGAGAGCTTCATATGCGGCAGTGTGAGGAATTGCATACCATACGGCTTCGGCATTTCTCACGGCAATATCCGTTTCACACATAAAGTTAATGAATTTTTCGGCAGCTTCCTTATTCTGAGAGGACTTAAGCACACACATTGAATCGAAGAACATATTTGCTCCCTCTTTGGGAACATATGCTGCAAGGTCTTCGTTTTCCTCAATCATTGTCATGGCATCACCCGCATAATATGCGGCAATATATGCTTCCTCATTGAGCATTTTGTCAAAAATCTGATCCATAACATATGCCTGAACAAGAGGCTTCTGCTCTTTAAGTGCATTCGCGGCTTCATACCAATGCTCAGGATTTGTTGTGTTCATAGAATGTCCAAGCTTTATATGAGCAAGTGCAAAAGCATCACGGGGATTATCAAACATAAGAATATTACCCGCATACTTTTCATTCCACAAAAGTTCAATGCTTTCGTCCGCTACATCCTCTTCATCAACATATTTCGTATTATAAACAATAACCACTGTTCCCCATGTATAAGGCACGGAATACTTTTCATCGGGATCGTATGAAAGACCGCGGTATTCTTCACCGATATACTTATAATTGGGAATATTGCTGAAATCAAGTTCAGCGAGCAAATCCTCACTTATCATTTTTGAAATCATATATTCCGAGGGAATAATAACATCATATGAAGCGGCTCCGCTGACAATTTTCGAATACATTTCTTCGTTGCTGGCATATGTGGTGTAATTCACCTTGATGCCTGTTTCGGCTTCAAAATCATCAAGCACCGTCTGGTCGATATACTCGCCCCAGTTATATACATTTATTGACTGTTTTTCTCCTGTATTCCCCTCACTGCCGCCGCAGGAAGAAAGAGAAATAAGCAAAAGAACCGAAAGGATTAAGGAGAGCAATTTAATTTTCATAATCCGTCCCCCTTATCTTTTTACCTTTTTGACGCCTTCGGGCTTTTTAATATTGGAAACAAGCATAAGTCCGAGAATAACGACAAAAAGAAGTGTTGAAAGAGCATTAAGCTTAAGAGAATAAGGCTTCTTTGTCATTGAATAAATGGTGACGGGAAGCGTCTGGAAAGTGGCACCCGAATTGAAATAGCTGATAACGAAGTCATCAAGAGAAAGGGTGAACGCCATAATAAGTCCCGAAATAATACCGGGGAGAATTTGCGGAATTACAACCTTGATAAAGGATTTGACAGGCGGACAGCCAAGGTCAAGTGCCGCATAATAGATATTCTGATCCATTCCCTTAAGTTTGGGAAGAACAGAAAGCACAACATAGGGTATATTGAATGTAATATGGGAAATCAGAAGCGTTCCGAAGCCCATTTCCATTCCGTTGAATTTAGAAAGCACAAAAACAAACAAAATCATCATAGAAATAGCGGTAACTATTTCGGGATTGACAACGGGAATGTTATTGATGCTTAAAAGAGCCGATTTTTTCCAGCCTCTCATAGAATTTATTCCCACTGCGGCAAGAGTGCCGATAAGTGTGGCAACAAGTGCGGAAAGAACCGCAATTATTATTGAATAATAGAGGGACTGCAAAATAAGCTCATCCTGAA
>JAZNRX010000069.1:0-19292 GCA_045590915.1 Acutalibacteraceae bacterium
ATTTATTCTGCTTCAAAGGCAGGAATAGCAGGGCTTACAAAGGCACTTGCCAAGGAAACAGCATTAAGCGGCATCACGGTAAACTGCGTGTGTCCGGGGGTAATAGAAACCGATATGATGAACAGGTTTTCGAAGGAAGAAAAAAATGCAATCTGCGAGGAAATTCCTATGGGCAGAATGGGGACGCCCGATGATGTGGCACAGGCTGTTTCTTTTTTCTCATCAGAGAAAAGCTCATATGTAACAGGACAGATAATAGGTGTGAACGGCGGAATGGTCTGATGACCGTTCCGTCATTTTTGCTATTATTTATATATATAATTTATTTATATTAATAAAGGGTTTTTGCTTGACGGTTCTTTTTCGGTATAGTATAATATTTCCGTATATTTATCTATGGAGGATTTTATTATGTTTAACCTTTCGGACTTCAGAGAAAGTCCGTTGATGTTGGGACTTGCGGCTCTCGTCATCGGCTTTGTCGTTGTTGAATCTGTATTTTTCCTTGTCAAATCGTGGAAAAGAGGAAAGGCTATCGGTATGTCAACCGAAACACTTAAAAATGCGGTGTTTACAAGCTCCCTTTTCTCTGTTGCTCCCGCAATTTCAATTCTCGTAACGGTTTTCACTCTGTCTTCTTCTCTCGGTGTTGTTCTCCCTTGGATAAGACTCAGTGTTATCGGTAATCTGCTTTATGAGAAATCCGCGGCTGACATAACGCTTGAGCAGTTCGGAATTCAGGGCGGTGCCGCAGTTGAGGATCCCACAGTTTTTTCCGCAGTTGCTTGGGTTATGACAGCAGGTATCTGCTTCGGCCTCATTCTTGTCACTGTTTTCGGCAAGCTTATTCTTAAGAAAATAAGCAAGGTAACCACAAAGAGTGAGGGTGCTTCAAATATTGCAGATGCCATTTCCGCTTCTGCATTTATCGGTATTATCGCCGCTTTCGTTGCACAGGCACTTGCAGGACAAACCAAGGATCATTCAAGCGATGCAGGCTTTATGTCTGTTGTTTGTCTTGTAATGGCAGTTGTTATTTCTCTTGTTTTTGAATTTATCTGCATTAAATTCAAATGGAAGAAGCTTGAGGTTTTTGCAACGCCTTTAAGCATTTTCGGTTCTCTTGCCATTGCAATACTTCTCATTCAGACTCTTCCCGCTGAAATCACATCATTTGTATGGAGGTAAGAAAAATGTCTAATATTAAAAAAGAAATAGATTATATCAACTCCGTACACATCTGGGGCAGAATATGGTCAATAGGTGCTCTCATTGTTCTTTTTATGGTGCCTGTTGCATTCAGTATGTATTATGATGCGTGGCCGCATCTCAATGATGTTCTCGGAGCCTTTGTCAAGGTTGCTCCTCTTTTCTGGGTATCCTCCATTGTTGAGGTTATTGCCTTTACTCCCATGCTCGGTGCAGGCGGTGCATATCTCAGCTTCGTTACAGGTAACATTTCAAATCTCAAGCTTCCCTGTGCTATGAGTATTCTTCAGAAGGAAAAGGTAAGTGCGACAAGTGAGGAGGGAGAAATCCTTTCCACCATTTCCGTGGCATCATCTGCAATTACAACAACGGTTATAATTGCCGCAGGTATATTTATTCTCAATCCCATATTCTCCGAAATCAAGGATACACCCATAGTAAAATCTGTTCTTCCCTATGTAACAGCCGCACTTTTCGGTGCTCTTGCCGCAAGCTATATGAGAAAATACTGGAAGATTGCAGTTGCTCCCATTTTTGCAGGTGTAATTGTTCTTGTTTTCTCTCCTCTTTTCGGTGTAGGTACTCTTGTTTTTGTTACAATCGTAGTATCTGTTGCAGGTGCACTTCTTCTCAGTAAGCTTAAGCTCATCAAGTAAGTAAGCTTTTTTACCAGATAATATCAGATTGTTTTTAAGTAAAGCATATGATATACTTAAACGGAAAGGCGGTATGGTGATGAAAAAAACTAATACCTTGTTGAAGAGTATAATTTCAGTGGCTTTATCTGTCATTATGATAATGTCCTGTTTTTCCTCTGCTTTTGCGGCAACGCTTGTGATTGATGAGGAAGAAAAGCTTCAGTATCTTCTCACCTTCAATAATGCGGTGAACAGTATCAAGAAGGATAAGCCTTCCTTCACATATAAGAAAACTGCAGGAATGGATAAGAACACAGAGGTTTATTATGATGTCAAGGTTCCCGGTGATTTGTCCGAAGAGGCACTGAGCTGGCTTGATGTGTTCGTAAAGGCCTTCTTTAATCCTGAAGCAGGTGTAGTCAATAACTTTATTGCAGTTCTCACGGAAACAGATTCTCCCGTGACGGAAAAGAAGATTGCAAAGGGACTTGATACCAAATATCTGCTTCCCAAATACGGCAAGGATTATGTTTCCTCTCTTACTCTTGATGATGATTACACATTGCAGGTTGAGGAGAAAAAGGATATTCTTAAGCCCGAAAACAGCACTCTTACAATAAACTATGAATTTGAGGATTATGATCTTGAAAATGTCAAGGGCTCAACCCTTGAAAAGATGTATGATCTTCCCTCAGGCAGCATCAATCCCGTAATTTTCGGCGGCGAGCAGTTTGATGATGACGAGGATGCTCTTTCCGATGTTAAGTTTGACGATTTTACTTTCACAAATGCGTATGTCCGTGCAACTCTTAACAGTGCAGGTCAGCTTACAAGATATGAGCAGAATATTTCCTACACATTTTCAATATCCTTTTATGATGTTATAAGACTTTTCAATGCTCTGACAGGCGTTGATCTGATGTCTGTGGGTGTCACAATCGCAAATGCCATTATTACAAATCTCGGAAATCCGGAAATTACGGAAAGAGAAATACTCAGCAAGAGTATGATGTATGTCAAATATGACATCAATACAGTTCTCAGTAATTTTGACTGGAATCCCAGATTTTTCGGCGATGCAAACAATGATGATAAGGTTGCATCCTCTGACGCAAGACTGATTTTAAGAAGCAGTGTAGGTCTTGAAGAGCTTGCTGATGACGAAGCTCTAGTTTATTCCGATGTTAATTTTGACGGTAAGATTACTGCCGCGGATGCAAGACTTGTGCTTCGTATGGCTGTAGGTCTTGAGGAGAAATTCAATGAGGTTCCCGAAGGCGAAAGCATAAAGATTGTTGTTATTGCCCCATCAGAAGATCCTGAAGATACCGAAAAGCCCGACGATACTGAAAATCCCGACAATACAGAAAATCCTGACGATACCGAAAATCCTGACGGCACCGAAAATCCCGACGGAAACACCGGCGGTATCACTGTTGAGGGCATCAACGGCTTTATTGACGGCTTTATTGACGGTATTTTCACTATTATCAATGCGGGCAAGGGTGACGAATTCAATCCCGGCTTGGTTGAGGAGCTCAAAGAAATGATAGATAAGCTCAAGGAAGAACCAAAGAAAGAAGAGAACGATGACTCAATAATTCTTCCTTCGTAACTTAAAATGCTTGACAATACAGGTAAAAATATATAAAATTAATTTTTGTAATTTAATTTGAATGGAGTAGTTATATGTTTCAGGTAACACAAAAAGAATATGATGCTCTGCAGGCAGAACTCAGAGAACTCAAACAGAGAAGAATTGAAAATATCGAAGCAATCAAGGTTGCTAAATCTCACGGTGACCTTTCAGAAAACAGTGAATATGATGCTGCAAAGGACGAGGAAGGCAAGATAGAAAGTGCTATTGCCGTTATTGAAGCACAGATAAAGGATTCTGTTATCATTGACGAAAACGCAATTTCCACCACAACCGTTCAGACAGGTCTCGGTGTTAAAATTTTCGATAAGGAAATGAATGCAGAGGAAACAATTCAGATTGTTGCCGCACCTCTTGCGGATGCATTTGCAAATAAGTTTTCCGATATTTCTCCTCTCGGTCAGGCACTTTTGGGAAAAAAAGTCGGTGATGTTGTTTCCCTTAAGCTCATTGACGGCTCCGTCAATGAAATCACTGTTCTTGACATCTTCAAGGTAAAGGACAGATAATTGTAAATAAATCAAAAACGAAGCCTTAATTTACTGCGGTAAATTAGGGCTTTTTCTTTTCCCCTCTTTCTGAGTCCTTGCATTAATTCTGATATATTGATTATGAAAAATTTTTGAAAAAGGAAGGGGTATGACAATGAGGATTTCCGAATTGGGCTTTGAAATCAGAGAAATTCCTGATATGACTCTGAAAAAATATTCTTCACTGGATGAAAACGGTGTGGAGGGTGTTCTCAGAAAGCATCTGACTTTTTTAAGGGATTGGAACAGAGAGGGACTTATTTCCGGACTGAGTCTGCATCTGTTTTATTACTATGACGGCAAAATAACCGACGGTGAATATGCAGTTGGAAAAAATGGAAGTAAGTTAAAAATCTATCTTCTTATAAGAGGTGAAGCAGATAATCCTGATAATATTTCAGGTCTTGTCAGAGCGTCAGCACTTTCTCCTTATTTTACCTTTGTTCCCTGCAGCTTCGAGGAGTTTTCTGAAAACAACAATCTCAAGGGACTTAATTTCTCATCCTGCAGTGCCTTGAGCAAAAAAGAGGTTTTTATTCCCTCATCAAATGACAGCATTGAAGGAAATTCAGTATATTACACCGTACCCTCATGGGAAATAAACGAAAAAAGCAGACTTTATAATATGTTCAGATTTATGGATGCTCTTGATAAGTCTGTGCTTTTCAGAATAGATCTCTATCCTGTGCAGTATGACGAGGTATTGCGAAATTCTCTGAAAAAGCCGGTTTCCGTGCTTAGAAAAAGACAGCTTTCCTTCAACGGCGGAAGAGATTTTGAGGGTGAAAATGTTCTCAGACACTATGAGGAGCTGCTTCACGGCATTGAGGTTTCCCCTCATTTCATTGCTGATATATTTGTTTTTTCTGATGATAAGAGAAGTGCTTCGGGAATTCTCAGTGCCGCCGCTTCCGAGGCGCTCATAAAAGGGAATTATGAGACATCAGCTTTTGAGGGTGATTTTGATTTCAGGTCGTTTCTTTCGAAAGATGAAATATATTCCGATGCTTCTGGCAGATTTGTTATGAAAAGAGGCACAAAGGGATGGACAGTCTGCAAAAAAGATGCTGAAAATTTCACCCTGAGGTATCTTCCCGTGTTGTTCACCTTGGAAGAGGCGGCGGCATTTTTCAGATTTCCCGTTCTTTACGAGGGGGAGAGCATCAGTATCCGTAAGGAAACAGCTCCTCCTGATATTGAGAAATCACAAGGCTTTTATCTCGGCACAGACGATAACGGGTATGATGTTTTCCTCCCCTTGAAGCATCTTAATAAGCACGGCTTTATTTCAGGTGTTCCCGGCTCCGGAAAAACAAACGCTATGTGTCATCTGACTTCAACCCTTT
Source organism: Acutalibacteraceae bacterium (assembly GCA_045590915.1). Taxonomy (GTDB): domain Bacteria; phylum Bacillota; class Clostridia; order Oscillospirales; family Acutalibacteraceae; genus RUG806. The sequence continues at coordinate 5,381 of JAZNRX010000069.1, forward strand.
GGAAAAAGCACAATATTCCTTTTCTTGTGCTTGAGCCTGCAAAAAAGGAATACAGGGCACTTCTTAATCAGAAGGGAATGGAACAGCTGCGGCTTTTTTCCCCTAACGCCGATATGAGCTTCCCTTTGCACATCAATCCTTTTCAGTTTCCCGAAGGGATGACTCTTTCGGAATACATAAGAACACTCGAGCTTGTTTTTGAGGGCTCATTTCCCATGGAAGCTCCCGCACCCTTCATTCTCGACAAGGCAATAGAGGCAATATATAAGGACAAGGGCTGGACTGCATCTACGGTAAACACGGGAAAGCTTTCCTATCCCACATTAAGTGAGCTTTATGAAAAATTTGAGGAAATTGTAGACACAACCGATTACGATCCTGAAATGAGAGGAAATCTCAGAAGCGTTCTTCAGGTGAGAATAGGAAGTCTTTTATGTCGTGAAATGGGAGATATTTTCGATGTGCCCTTTTCAAGCATAAAGCCTGAAGAATGGCTTGAAATTCCCGCTGTAATTGAGCTTGAAGCCTTAGGTACGGCACAGGCAAATTTCCTGACACTTCTTATCTGTGCTTTTATAAGAGAAACACTGAAGCATAATCCCTTATATGAGGGTGAATTTGCCCGACATGTTCTTTTTATCGAGGAGGCACACAATCTTATTGGTACCGAAAGCGATGTTATGAAGGAGGACTCAACTCCCAAGGATGCGGCAACCTCATTTATTGTAAAAATGCTTGCTGAGGTTCGTTCTCTCAAGGAGGGAATTGTTATAGCCGATCAGCTTCCCACCAAAATGGCACCTGAGGTTATAAAGAATACAGGCTTCAAACTGGGGCTTCGTATAACTGCGGCAGATGACAGAGCTCTTCTCGGAAGCTCTGTGTCCGCAGGAAATATGCAGATGGAGGAAATGGGAGTGTTTGAAACAGGCAGAGCCATTGTGGGCTTTGAAGGGCTTAAAAGACCGTTTTTGGTAAATACACATGAATGGTGCGGTAAATTTCCCTCAGACAGATGTGAAAGCTCTGCCGATTGTGAAAAATGTGAATATTTTAAGTCAGGGGATTGTATTCCCGATAAAAGCCTTCGTAAAGCAGTGACTACTCCGAAAAGCGACAGAGAGCTTACGGAGTATATGAAAAATAACCGCTTTTATAAGGATAGCTTATCAATGAGTATGAAAATAGAGAGCAAAAAGCTTTATATGCAGTTTTGCGAAGCAAACAGAAAGACGGATGCGACATTAAGGCTTTTTGAACAGCTGAACGGTGTTTGCTGTGAAATTGATGAAAAGGAAAAAGAAATTCTTGATCATTCAAAAATGCTGATGAGTGAGGAAAGGGAAGAAGCGATTAAGCCACTTGAGGAAATGCTTGAAATAAAGGCAGATGAGCTGACCTGTCTTTCCGAACAAAAAATTCAGCTGATGCAATCAGATACCTTTTGCTCCTGCTGTGAAAGAATTACCTGTAATCTTTCACTTGCAGTCGGGATACACAATAAAATCAACAGATGGAAGGAGTGGGGAGTTTACGGCTGCTGCAGTGAAACAGCTGAAGCTTTGGAAAATATGATAAAAAGCCTGATGCTTGATGCAGATAAGCTTTTTGAAAATTGCGGTGACTATCTTGAAAATCCGCAGGAAATAAAAGAAAGCATAAATGATATTTACAGTAAAATCTCAATCTGAACAGGAAAGGAATTGAAATTATGGCAACAAAAAAGAAGAAAATTATTGAAAGAATAAGAGAAGGACAGGAAAAAAGCACCGAGGCTCTGAAAAAGGGAGAGAGTATCGAAAGCGATGCGAAAAAAATCAAGCGTATTTTAGACAGCATTGATAAGGGTATTGATGAAGATGATAAGCGTTTTGTTAAAAAGGCGGAAAAGGATTTCCGCTCAGATTTTAACAGAGAATTAAAGGATAAAACAGAAAAAAGAAGCCTTGAAGCCGAGAAGCTTGAAAAAAAGGCGGCAACGCAAGCAGATGAAGAAAAGCTCAGAGTAAAGGATGCCGCAGAAAAGTTCGGTGAAATGACAAAAATTTCAGAAGCATCGGAAAAAAACGCTTTGTCTGCCGAAAAATGTCTTGAAAAGAGTGCTTCGGAATATGAAAAGCTGAAGGAGGATGCTTTGAAAATCAATGAGAAGGCAATAAATGATACAAAAAAACTCAGAAAGGCAGTGGACGGTGTATTTGCATAAGCCGTGCTGACAGGTGATTTATGAAAATACGGGAATTTGAAAAAAGAGCAGAAAGGCTGCAGGAAGCTCACAAAAAAGCAGAAGAGAAGACCAAAAGAATGAAAAAGCTTCACAAGGATGCTGTCTGCTTGCTTCAGGAATACCGTAAGGAAATGTCACATCTTCCGGAGAATGCTTCGGAAGGTGAAAGAAAGAGACTTCGTGAACGTATTTTATGCGCAGAGGTTACGGAAAAAAGTGCACAAAAGAAGCTTGAACAGGCACAAAAGCAGCTGAAAGAGTCCGAAAAGGGTATTTATGATGCCATAAATGAGCTTTCACAGTATTCATTTTCCGAAAAGAAAAATCTTGATGCGGTAAATACAATCAAAGGAATGAAGGGTGACAAGAATGTCAGAGATTTCATTTCCGACCTTATGAGCCGTATTGAGCTCAGTGAAAGCATACGGAAGCTTCTTGAAAATATTGTGGGAAAGAACGCTTCAGATGTTCCAAGCGTTAAGTCCGACGGCTTTTCATTCGAAGCAGTCACTGAGCTGACAGAAGATGATTGCTACACCTATACAGCCACATATTCTCCCGATACGGTTGAATACTGGAGTGAAAGACTTGATGAGCTTTCCGACAGGCTTTACACCTTCTATAGTGAAAATTATTCGGAATATATTGATGCATATAAGCTTGAAATTCCCTTGCGTGAGACACTTACATATCAGACAAAGGAGCAGTTTCTTGAATGCGGCGGCAAAACATCCTGGCTTGGCTATAATTATGCAGGACACTCATATGTGAGAGTGGGAACAGGAAATGAGCTTCAGACTGCAGTTCACGAAAATCTCCATCAGTTATCGGGAAACGGTGTTATGAAATATGACGGAGGCTGGAAAAACGTCCAGATAAATGAAGCAATTACCGAGCTTCTGACTGAATATACACTCGGAGACGATTTCGGAGAGGATTATTCCGCATATGCCTCGAATAAGGAATGTATGAAGCTTATTGAGAGCGTAATGGGACTTGATACTATTTTATGTGCTTATTTCAGAAATAAGCCCGAGGTTATGGAAATAGCATATGACAGCGTAATGGGAGCAGGAGCATGGAAAACGCTTGCCTCTGTATTTGACAGATGTCTCAGTGCCGACTATTCAGTAAACAGTAAGGCTGTTGCCGAAAGAGACAGAATTGTCAGAGAATATGTGCTTAAGGGACAGGATGAAATGAAAGGAGCATTGTCATGGAAGACTTTGTTATGATCGAAAAAGAGGAAATTTTTGAAAAGCTGGCAGAATGCTTTGCGGAAAATGTGTCAGAAGAAAATAAAGATGCTTTCAGCCGCAGATATAAGGAAATGCTTTCGGACCAGTATGACGGCTTTTTCGAAGGTATTAAGAATGAAGCCGAATTGCGTGCGGCGGCACTTATGTGTGTGAGATGCGAAAAGCTTATAAGCATCGGTCTTAATGAAAATGCAAAAAGTGCAAAGCTTTTCCCTGATGAAAAATACAAGCAGTTAGAGTGTCTTTCTTTCGAAATTGCCGCGTTGGCAAGAGATAAGAAGCAGGGAAAGGAAATAGCTCCCAAAAAGTCACAGGCACAATATGAGGAAGAATTAGGTGCCTTATTTGATGAGGTTTCTTCATTATTCAGACGCACTGCACTCAAGCAGTACAGTGAGGCTATGGTTGATCTTTCCTATATATTTGGGGAGGACGATAAATTAAGCTTCAGAAATTCAGGTTATTAATGAAAGGGCGGTGGCAATATGCCCGCAGAGAAAAAGGCTGAGGATTTATTTGTATCAAAAGATGTTCTGAAAAAGCTTCGTCGGTTGAAAAACTGGCACAGCAAGAATTCCTCGGATGAAGCAGTTGAATTGTTATCCCTTATGGGAGAGGCTCTCGGTGAATTTAATAAGGCAATAAAAAGCACCGAGGATTTTTATGAATGCAAGCAGAAGGAGAGCTATAAAAAAAAGGATGCCGCAATCGCTCTTGTTGAGAAAAATAAGGATAGGGATGTAGTCCTTCTTGAAAAGGAATTTGATGAGGAACTGAAAAAGCTGGAGCTCAGAAAGGCGGAGGTGCTTGCCGTCGCTGACAATAATACGGCGGACAAAAAGAAGCAGACAAGGGTTTTCGGTGTTATTGAAAATGCGGTGGAAAAGCTGTTCGGAGATGCCGCTTCATTTTCAAATATCTTCTCTTCAAAGTCGGATGCAAAAAATACACGGGAAAGATTTTTACAGGCATATAAAATTCACCGTGAAAGACGGATTGATTATTATAACAGCCGTTACGATAAGATAATTGCAGATGCAAAAAAGGCGGTGAATAATAAAAAAGCGGAGTGCAACAAGGAAATCACGGCAATTATCAGTCAGAGGGATATAGCTCTCAGAGAGACTGCGGCACAGTATGCCGATATCCTTTATGATATTCTTGATAAGGAGAAGCTCACAGAATATAAAAAAGGGGCTTCACGAAGCTATCTTGATGCTGACAGCTTTTCCTGTCCGACTTCGGTTCCCGAAAGAATTTCCTTGGGCAGTATATCGGGTGTGCTTGTCAGAAAGAAGAATTGTTCAAGAAGAATTTATGAGATTATATCTGCTTTGCCTGCTGAAATAATCAGTGAAACTGCAGATGAATTCAGAATTACGCTTCCGTATTATCGCTTCGTTGACGACGGAGTTTCCCTTCAGGTCAGATTTCCCGCAAGTGAAAGGGAGCATTATAAAAGAGTCCTTCAGATGATTATTCTCAAGCTTTTTGCTTTTATGCCTGCGGGAAAGCTTGAAGCCACATTTATTGATCCCGTAGAGTTGGGAGATACCTTTTCCATGTTCGCAAAGCTGGGCTCTGAAAAGGCACATATTACAGGGGGCAAAATCTGGTCGCAGGAAAAGGATATTGAAAATGTGATGAGTGTGCTTCGCAGTAAATTCGAGGCCATGACTCTTGCATACGGCTCAGAGCCTGAGGCAAGAAAGAAGAAGGAGCCCTACAGAGTGCTTGCTGTTACGGATTTCCCTTCGGGTTTTACCTGCGCGGCATTAAAGGATTTACATGCCATTGTAAGAAATTCAGCACAGTACGGTCTGAGTGTTCTTATCTGGTCGCAGAATGAAGAAGAAGTTATTTATGATGCAGAAAAAGCGGCGCTTTGCAATGAAATAAGAAGAATGCTTCCTTTTGCACAGTCCTCAGGCAGACGAAGGCTTGATATAAGCACCGCTTCTGAGGGAAGTGTGATACTTGCGCTTGAGCCTGTTTACAAAAACAGAAGCAAGGTAAATGGTATTCTTGATATTATTACGGATGCAATTCATAATTCATCAAAAAAGGTTGAGCATTTTTCTGATATGTTCACTGATATGAAAAACAGTGATACATGGTTCCGGAAAAGCAGTCTTTCCGAGCTTTCTTTACCCTTGGGTATAAACGGTGCAAATACCGTTGTGAAAATGATTATGGGTAAATCGGGAAGCAATACTGCCCATCACGCTCTTATTGCAGGTCAGACAGGTGCCGGCAAGTCCACGGCTCTCAACACAATAATTATGAGTGCTCTTATAAATTATTCTCCTGATGAACTTCAGCTTTATCTTGTCGATTTCAAGGAGGGTGTTGAATTCAAGGTGTATTCCGATTATGTGCTTCCTTCGATCAGGACGGTTGCCGTTGACTGTGAAAGAGAATTCGGACTTAATGTATTAAGGGAAGCTCACCGTGAAATGAAGCGCCGTTATGATATGTTCAAAAGAGAGGCTTCAAGGGAGGATATTGAAGAATACAGAAATGTAACAGGTAAAAAGCTTCCCCGTATTCTTGTTATTTTTGATGAAATACAGGAGTTATTCAGAGGTAAAGCGGGAGATAGCGTTTCTTCTGAATGTGAAATTCTGTTGGGTGAGCTCCTCACTCTCGGCAGAGCGGCAGGAATTCATTTTATTCTTGCTTCACAGAATTTCAATCTTATTTCCGCCGTGAAAGGTGCAGTATTTTCTCACTGTGCCATCCGTGTCGCAATCAAGGGATCTGAGGAAAGTGTAAATTCAGTTCTCGGGGACGGCAATTGCGGTGCGAAGCAGCTGGATGACGGTGCCTCGGGCTTGGCAATTTATAATTGTGAAAGCGGAAAGGAGAGTGCAAATACTGTTTTTCAGATAAGCTATCTGCAGAAAGACAAAAGAAGACAGCTGCTTGAAGAAATAAGCCGTATTCAGACGAAGATGGGCTATAAGGCAGATACGCGTATTCTTCTGACCTCTGCTGAGGACGGGAGCTTTAACTGTTATAACCGCTTGATAAATGAAAATGTCCTGTCCGGTGCATCAGATAATGTTACCTCTTTTTATGTTGGTGAGGGCTTTGAAATGAGAAGGGATTTTCTTATAAAAACACAAAAAGGACAGGGACAGAATATTCTTCTTGTGGGGAATGATGAAAATAAGGCTCTTTCAATATGTACATTTTCCGTGCTGGGTGCGGTGCTTGATTATGCCGCGGCACACAATAAGCTACCCGAAAAGCCTATTGTTGATATCATAGATCTTTCACAGGATTATATTACGGGATATGGAGAAACGACAGATTTTTCTTATATAGCACGGATTTTTCCCCATTTTGTAAAAAGAGCGGCTCTTTCTGATATGAAGGCCGTAACAGATAATGTATACTCAACACTTGAAAGAAGAATGAACGGAACACAAAGCTGCGATGAGAAGAGGTATTTTGTGTTTTTCGGTGTTGACAGAGCACACAGGCTTACACAGGATAATATGTATGAAGACGATGATTGTAACAGCTTATCATCCGTGGACAAATTAAAGGCAATAATAAGAAGCGGTGCCGATTACGGAATTCACTGTATTTTCTGGGGAGAATCCTTAAAAGGAATTACTGAAAAGACAGGAGATGACATACTGAAAAATTCCTCTCACAGAATTGCTTTTTCTACAGATAATGATACACTTGCGAAGACGGTTTATGAGTTCTCACCCGAAACGGTACAGACATCCTCGGCTTTATATATGGATGTGGAAAATTTTGTTAAAAATATCCGTTTCAGACCTTTTGAGCTTCCCCATAAGGAATGGGTTAAGAAAATTGCAGACCGCATAAATGACGGCTTTTAGTCAAAAAAACGATTAAGCAGAATTAACCGCTTAATCGTTTTTCTTTTGATGTCATATTTTATGAGAGAACATATTTGTTAAGATATTCTATCATAATCTCTTCCGAATATTTTGCCTGTTCCGTGTCGTTTTCAAGTCCGTGTCCTGAATTCGGATATGAATTGAATATGTGAGTAACACCGTATTGTGTCATTCTTTCATCAAGAGCAACAGCATTTGAATAGGGAACTACGGTATCCTTCATTCCGTGGCTTATTAATGTGGGAACGGTGTTTTTATCAACATAGTAAAGGGGAGATATTTTGTCAATTTCAGATTTATTTTCATCAAAGTTCTCAAGTGTTATTTTCTTGCCTGTTGAATATGAAACAAGCATAAGCACATTGTCATTGCCGAGGTCATTATTGACAAAATAATTCTTATCACTCATATCTGTGGGGCCCGAGAAGTTTGCAACAGCAGCAGGTGTTATGGCAGCAGTATCGGCTTTTGAATATGCATAGAGCATTGAAAGGTGACCGCCTGCTGAATGGCCTGTAAGAAGCATTTTGTTGATGTTTGTGCCGTTTTCTGTGCCGATTGCTTTTATTTTCGTAACTGCGGCATCAATGTCATCAATTATATCTGCCATTGTTACCGATTCCGATAAATAGCGGTAATTTATTGTTGCCGCGGCAACCTTGTAATTTTTGCACACGTCCTTTGCATTTTCTGTATATGCACTTTTGTCACCGCCGATCCAGGCACCGCCGTGTATACAAAGAATAAGTCCTGTGGTATCGGACATTTCTTCGGGAAGATAAAGGTCTAAAACCTGTCTTTCGTGTGTGCCGTAAGAAATGTTTTCATATTTCTGAATTCCTGAGTCAAGTAAATTTTCCAATCCGAAAAGAGCCATAATTCCAAGTACTATTGACATAAAAAAGGCAACAATTTTATCCCACATAGTATATCCTCCTTATTTTAATTTCAATATTATGGTAACACAGTTTTTTTTTGCAGTCAATATATTGTTATCGGTAACAAAGTATTGTATAATATAAAAGATACGGTATAAGGAGTGCAGAAAATGAAACCGCAGCAGCTTATTGAAATACTTAACACCGCAGAAAAACTCAAGTGTATTACAAGACATTCGTTTACCTCTGCGGGCAGACAGGAAAGCGTTGCCGAGCACAGCTGGCGGCTTTGTCTTATGGCACTTTTGCTTGAGGATGAATTTTCCGATGTTGACATAAATAAAGTCATTAAGATGTGCGTAATTCACGATCTCGGAGAAGCTTTTACGGGAGATATTGCAACCTTCAGAAAAACACGGAAGGACAGGACGGAAGAAGAACGACTTTTTTCTTCTTGGATCAATTCTTTTCCCGAATACCAGAAAAAGCAGTTTTCAGAGCTTCTTTGTGAAATGAATGCTCTTGAAACGAAAGAAGCAAAGCTTTATAAAGCACTTGATAAGCTTGAGGCGGTAATACAGCATAATGAAAGCGACATATCTACCTGGCTTGAGCTTGAATATGATTTACAGCTAAACTACGGCAGAGAGGCTGTTCAGCATTCGCCCTATCTTAAAGAATTGAAGGAATATATTGATTGCCGGACAAGAAGAAAAATTGCAGAAGGATAATATTATAACTTGTTCATAGCTTGTTTTTATGATATAATACTGAAATACTGATGAGGTGAGGACAATTATGAGAGTTGCGGCAATTCTTGCAGGCGGAAGCGGTCTTCGTATGGGGACGGCAGTTCCCAAGCAATATCTTGAAATAGCGGGTGTTCCCGTAATTATCCGAAGCATTAACGCGTTTATAAAAAATCCTCTCATAGATATATGCATTGTCAGTGTCGGTGAGGATTATATCGGCTATGTAAAAGAGCTTATTGAAAAATTTGTTACAACCGATAAAGAAATACTTGTCATTGCGGGCGGAAAAAACCGCGGTGATACACTTTTCAGTGTTTTGATGACCATGAAGGATAAAAATATTCTTGAAGGAAGCACTGTTCTGACGCACGATGCCGTGAGACCTTTTATAACAGACAGAATTATTGAAGAAAACATAGATGCGGCAGAGAAACACGGTGCCTGTAATACCTGTGTTCCTGCTGTTGATACAATTCTTATAAGCTCTGACGGCGAATTTATTGAAAGCGTTCCCGAAAGAACAACAGTTTTTCATGCCCAGACGCCCCAGAGCTTTAATGCAGCATTGCTTTATGAACTTATCGAAAAAACACCCAAGGAGATTTTTGATACTCTTACCGACGGATGTTCCGTGTTTACCCTGCATAAAAAAGATGTTTATATCGTAAAGGGTGAGAATTATAACATCAAAATAACCTATCCCGACGATATAAAAAGAGCCGAAGATATAATAAAACAATATTTTAACTGAACGGAGAAAAAAGATGGCAACATTAACTGTAATCGTCACATCTGTAAATGATGCGGAAAAAATGAAATATACCTTTGAGGGACTTGTTGAACAGTCAACGGAGGAATTTGATGTTGTAGTTGTTGATCGCACCTGCGATGATGCTTCAAAGGATGTTATAAAGCATTATTGTGATGAATATGTGGGCTTTGAAAGCTTTGAAATTGCTCCCTGCCTTATTCCCGAGGCAAGAAATGCCGGTGTGAAAAAGGCAAAGGGTGAGTTAGTATATTTCATCGATGGCGGTGACTATATTGCTCCCGATACAATAGAAAGCATTCTTGCGTCGGCAGAGGAAACAAAAGCAGATATTTTCTCCCCCCGTTTTTACAGCTCAGGTGAGCATGAGCCTTATTATGACGGCTGGATGGATATGCTGGCAACAGTGCCTGATATTGACCGTTTTGACAGAGCACTGCTCAATACTCTTGATTTTGACGGCAGAGTTTACAGAAAGAAGTTCTTCGATCTTTATTCGTTGGAATTTCCAGCAACCCCCGTTTACTACAATGCGGCATTTATTCTCAAGTGTATTTTCGGTTGCGGTGCATCAGCCACAGGTGTTGCAGGAGCAATTTATGCCAAGAGAAACGGTATATATAAGGACGGCTTCGTTGATAATTCCCAGCCCTCACTTGAAAATATGGAAACTCTTATGTCTGTTTATGAGGAAGCCTTTGATAACATAAAAAGCATAATTGAGGAAGAAACCGGTGCATTTGACGGTGACGAATATACCGCACAGGAAATTCTCACGGTTTATTTTACCGAGCTTACAAACAGATTTTACAGATATTTCTGGTATCTTTCAGATGAAGCTCTCGAAAAGCTCAGAGAAAAGTATGAGAGCATTTCCTCTCTTCTCACAAAGGAAAGACGCGATAAGCTCAACAAGAGCTTCTCCGACCTTCGCTTCCCTCAGATGTATATAACAAGAAAGGATGCCGCAACACTTCCTTTGTTCAGTATTCTCGCTGACCTTTCGGATGATACTCAGATTGATGAGTTCGTAAATTCTCTGTTTATACAGAAATTCCCCTTCTTTGAGCTGTTTATAAAGAGCAGTGCGGTACAGTCTTCCGATTTTCCTGCGAAGTGGAAGGACTGTGAGAATATACATATTATTTCCGATGAGGGCTTCTATCAGAAGGCAAGAGCCGAGGCACAGGGCATAACAATCAATGTAAAGGATCCCACACCTCTTGATCCCAGAATTCTTTCCGAGCTTTCACTCACCAAGGCTCCCAAGTCCTTTATCCAGTATATTTTTTCAAGCAAAAGAAAGCAGTATTCCGCAAAAACCTATCTGAAATCCAAAGGTCTTGCGATGCAGTAAAAAAATTGCCATAAGCTACTTTTTTCAGTAAGCTTATGGCTTTTTTTATCAGAAATGCCTTATGAGTGAAACAACCTTGCCAAGAATTATGATTTCATCGGAGATTATGGGCTCATAGTCGTCATTTTCAGGCTGTAGACGGAAGTGCCCGTCTTCTTTGTAAAATCTTTTTACCGTTGCTTCATCCTCAAGAAGTGCAACTACAATTTCACCGTTGGCGGCAGAGGGTGTTTTTTCTGCAATGATGATGTCGCCGTTGAGAATGCCGCATTTAATCATACTGTCACCTCTAACCTTAAGGGCAAATAATGGCTTATCGGAATATTCCGTTCCTGAATAGGGGACATAGCCTTCAATGGCTTCAACTGCAAGAATGGGCATACCTGCCGTAACCGTACCGATGAGAGGCACCTGTGTGAAATTGTTTTCCTGCCCTTTAACCCTTATTGTACGTTTGTGCATAGGGTTTCTTTCAATATAGCCTGCTTCTTCAAGGGCATCAAGATTAACCTGAACCGAGGATGTGGATTTAAGTCCCACGGCGGCACAGATTTCTCTGACCGTGGGCGGAACACCGTTCTGTGAGCGTTCTGCAAGAAATTCATATATTTTTCTTTGTGTATTATTAAGCTCTTTCATACAATTCCTCCGGATAAATATTACTTTCACAGACAGTATAGCACATTTGTTCAGAAAAAGCAAACATTTGTTTGTAATTTTTTGAAATTTTTTCAGAATATTTTTTCTTATCAGGACAAAACTATTTGCGGAGGTAATTATATGCTGAATGATAACAATAAAAAAAGCTTAAAAAAAATGCTGAAAAGCAATGCCTTGTATTTTGCACTGGGGCTTTGCTTTCTTGCTGTAGGTGTCATAGGCTTCGGAATAAGCAGTTCAACACCGACGGGAGTTTCGGACAGTACAACAAATAAATATGAGTATGCAACACAGTCGGAAAACACTACGCAAAGGGCAAAAGAAAATTATGAAATCAAGATAAATATTGATGAATTTACCACTCTTCCCTATGAGGAGCCTTCAACGGCGGCTGTGTTTGATAACAGTGCATCTGAAATCAGCCCCGAGAATGAAAAAATGCCGGTTGTGTTTTCTGTTCCCTTATCCTCCGGCGTAGGAATGGATTACAGTATGGGTATTCCTGTTTTTTCTCAGACTATGAATGATTACAGAACCCATAACGGTGTGGATTTTTTCGGAGTAAAGGGCGAGAGTGTGAAAACCGTTGCCGAGGGGACAGTGGTGTCTGTAGAAAAGGATGCTCTGTGGGGCAATAAGGTTTATGTTGACCACGGAAACGGTATCACATCATGTATTTCGGGCCTTGCAGATGAAGCACTCATAAGTGTGGGGGCAAAGGTTTACAGTGATACCGTTATCGGAGTTGTGGGTGAAATCCCCGTGGAAAAACAAGATAAAGCTCACGTTCATCTTGAAATACGAGAAAACGGAAAGCTCACCGATCCTATGGAAATACTGGGGCTTGACACAGAAGAATAAATAAGCACAGCGGAGCGTCCTTAAGGGCACACCGCTGTTTTTTTCTTCAGGCAGATATTATCAAGCCTTTATATGTCTGATTTTTTCTTCAATTTTATCACTGAACTGTGAAACTATTATTGCACAGAACATAATAATGCAACCTATAATTTCATTTGTGGTAAGCATTTTCTGTAGCATAAGTGCAGAGCAGATTACTCCGAAAACGGATTCAAGGCACATAATAATGGATGCCACGGTGGATTCCGTATATTTCTGTCCTACAATCTGGAAGGTATAAGCAAGACCGCAGCTCATAACACCAGAATATAAAAGAGGAAGGATGCTCTGATTAATTGCAGGTATTGTGGGCGTTTCCGTAATAAACATTATTATGCAGGTCAGAGTGCCTGATACAACAAACTGTGTAAAGGAAAGCTTGACTGCATCCGACTGGGCGGCAAATTTTTCAATAACGAGAATATGCACTGCATAAAAAAGAGCACAGGCAAGCGTAAACATATCGCTTTTTGTAACTGCCGAGAAGCCTACTCCGCGGACACACAGGAAATACAGTCCCACCGTACCCAATGCAACACAAAGCCACATAACAGGGGATATGCGCTTTTTGAATAAAAGGCTTATAAGCGGAACGAAGAACATATAAAAAGCCGTAATAAAGGCGATTTTGCCGGGAGAATGGTCAGGGTAAGAAAATGCATACTGCTGAAGATTGCTTGCAAAGCAAAGTGCAATACCCATAGCCGTGCCGCCTATAAGAATTTTCTTTGTGTTCTTTTTTATTTCGGCTTTTTCAGGTTTTCCGTTTTTTCTTATTGTCAGAAAATCCTTTATAAGAATTACGGGCAAAAGGGTTGCCGCACCGAAAAGCGTACGGATGCCGTTAAAAGTAAATGCTTCCACCGTTTCCATCCCGACAGACTGTGAAACAAAGGATGAGCCCCATATAAAAGCCGTTAAAAAGAGTATAAGAACACCCTTTAGCTGTGATGATTTTTTCATATCTTTATCCTCTTGATATTTTAATTACCAAAGAGAAAGATTATCACATTAAGGGTGTTCTGTCAAGCAAGGAGTTTTCTTAATTTCAGAAGAATTGCTTTTTCTTTTCTTGAAACCTGAACCTGGGAAAGACCGAGCTTTTCTGCCGTAACGGTTTGTGTGAGTCCGCCGTAATAACGAAGCTCAATAAGCTTTTTTTCACTGTCGTTAAGGCTTCGAAGTGCATTGTCCAGGTCAAGCCTTTTGGTAATGTATTCCTCATGAGA
>JAZNRX010000070.1:0-10148 GCA_045590915.1 Acutalibacteraceae bacterium
GGTGAGAATTCACCTCAGAAAATCAATATTCCGAGAGTCTGCTTCGGAAAAGTTATCGATACAGGAGTAACCGATGCCTCAAACATGGGAGCGGCAATGGCACCGGCTGCTGCAGAAACAATTTTTGAATTTCTTTCAGAAACTGAAACTGAACCATCAGATTATGATTTGATTCTTACAGGTGATCTTGGAAAACTCGGTAGTGATCTTATGATTGATTTTCTTCAAAAAAGAAAAAATATTGATATCAGCGGAGTTCATAATGACTGCGGATTAATGATTTATGACTTAAAAAATCAGGATGTCGACTGCGGAGGTTCAGGTTGCGGTTGTTCTGCAGTTGTTACTGCATCATTTATTATGAATCAGATGAAAAAACGGAACCTCAGAAAAGTATTATTTGCAGGTACAGGTGCCTTAATGTCACCTTCTATATCACTACAGGGAGAAAGCATACCCGCAATAGCACATATTGTTGAATTTAATATATAGATAAAGGAGATGATAAATTGTCCTCAGAAATAATTGATTTATTAGGAAAAGTTCTTAATATGCTTACAACAGCAAAGAAAATTAACAGAACTGTCAATATAATGAAAGGAATATCCGTAGTTGGTTTAATATCTATTATCGGATTGAATGTTTATTCTGTGATTCGCAACACATAAAATGTTCCCTGTCAGAGAGACAGGGAACAATTCATTTTAATGCTTTTGTGACAGTGTGATTAATAAGCTCGGATGCGTATGAGTTTATTGTTTTTAAAAATTCGGGAGTATGTTCATTTAATATTCCTGATTGCTCGGAATTATCAGGAAACTTCGGCATTGAAATATCGCATAAATATGCGAGCTTTTTGTTATTTTGAATTATTGAGATGTATTTCTTTATCATTAATGTGAAATAACTGTTAAAGAAATCTTCAGAAATATCTGATTCTGTTTCAGCTATATTCTGTAAAAACATCAGTGATCGGAGAACTGTTTTAGAATTGATCTGAGAGTCGGATGGAAGAAAAGTATCCTCAGATAAATCTGCGGTATTATGCTTTGTTTCACTTAATCCCAAAAGATAATCAGTTGAAACGTCATAATATAATGAAGCTTTAACAACGAAATCAAGGTTGCATTCACGAATACCTTTCTCATAGTGAGAAAGAAGTGCCTGCGATATTCCAAGGTCTTCAGCGGCAGCTTTCTGCGTTATGTTCTTTTCTCTTCTTAAGGTTGATATTTTTGTTGCAAATGAAATGCTCATAGGATTTACCTCTTGAATGTTTTATGAATTCATTATATAATATACTAACATAAAATGTGAAATTTATCAAGGAAAGGTTAAAATATATGCTTGGGTATAAGATACATTTGATAAGACACGGAGAAGCTGAAGGTGCCGATGATGGTAAATATATCGGTTCAACAGATGTTTCACTATCAGCGTACGGTAAAAAACAGCTGAATGACATATTGCATGAAAGCGAATATCCTGTTGTTGATATTGTTTTGTCCAGCCCTCTGAACAGATGTCTTGAAACTGCCAAAATATTATATCCCGACAAAACACCTGTAATTTTTGACGATTTGACAGAATATAATTTTGGAGAATTTGAAGAAAAAACAGCAGAAGAATTGAAGGATGATCCCGATTTTAAGGAATGGCTTATAGGTGGTGAAGATGCCGGTGCTCCTTTTGGAGAAACTAACGGAGAATTCAGACAAAGAGTTTGTAAATGCTTCAAAAATATTGTTGACGGACTTCTTAAAACTGATAATCATTCCGTTGCAATCATTTCACACGGCGGTGTTATTATGACTATAATGCAGTATTTTGCATTGCCTGAAGCACCTATGCATGAATGGATTATGGATAACGGTTGCGGATATACTCTTAATGTCGACAGGCGAGTTTGGGATAATTTTATGAAAATTGATGCGTTTGCTAAGGTTCCGTTCAAGTACTTTGATGAAACAACTGATGATGATTCGGATTTTGATTGGAATTTTGATCCGGAGGAGTTCAAAGGCTTCTATACACCGCAGGAGGAAAATTTATGATAACTCAAGAAAAAATAAACAGAATAAATGAACTTGCAAGAAAGTCTAAAGCAGAGGGGCTGAATGAAAAGGAGAAGCTTGAACAGGAAAAATTAAGACGTGAATATATAGATGCATATAAGATGTCTTTACGTTCACAGCTTGATAATACTGTGGTTGTGCGACCTGACGGTTCTAAAGAAAGACTTTCTGATATGAAAAAGAACAAATAACACATAATAATACAAAAAAAGAACAAGTCCGAAAATTACCGGATTTGTTCTTTTTTGTATTTGTCTGCTTTTAATTTAGGAATAAAATCATATACATCATTTGATGCAGGAGGAGGGGAGGGTTGAAGACTATCAATCGTTTTTGGAACAAATTCTGCACTGTTTGCAGTCGGAAGAGGACCTGCAAGTGAGCTGTCCGGCTTGTCTGAAACCTTGCCGTATTTTTTTGATTTCGCTTCTTTGTTATTCTTGAACATAAAATCACCATTAAATAGTATGTTCATAGAATCAGATTTTATTCATATATTAAAAATTTTCTTTGCATTATCGGTGGTAATGTCAATTAATTTCTGAACGGGAATTCCCTTGATATCGGCAATAAACTCAGCGGTATATGAGATGAGAGAAGAATCATTTCTTTTTCCTCTGAATGGTACTGGGGACATATAAGGACAATCTGTTTCGAGAACAAGCATTTCAAGGGGAATGAATTTTGCGACCTCAACAGGCTTTTTTGCATTCTTAAAGGTTACAGCTCCTCCGAGTCCGATGAACATTCCAAGATTGACTATGTCACTTGCCATTTCTACACTTCCGGAGAAGCAATGAACGATTCCCTTCGGTGAATACCTTTTCAGTAAATTTAACGTGTCTTCATGTGCTTCTCTGTCGTGAATTATTACGGGAAGTTGAATTTCGGAAGCTAGCTGAAGCTGATCTTCAAAAACTCTTTTCTGAACGTCTCTCGGAGAAAAATCATAATGATAATCAAGACCGATTTCGCCTATTGCTACACATTTTTTGTGTGCTGTAAATTCTTTTAATTTATCAATAAAATTATAATCTGCACTTTCGCTTTCATGAGGATGAATTCCGGCGGCAAAATATATATAATCGTATTTTTCAGAAAGAATCTTTGATTTTAAGCATGAATTGATATCTGTTGCACAGTTTACAATTTGAACAACACCTTTGCTTCGCATTGTACTGAGGAGGCAATCAATGTCATCGGAAAACTGTTCATCGTCATAATGGGCATGAGTGTCAAAGATGTTATTATATATCATCTGATTTTTGCTCCTGCAGGCATTCCGTCTACAAATACAACCTTTACATCATCTTCAGAGCAATCGGCTGCAAGAATCATACCCTGACTTTCAATTCCGCAAAGAGTTGCAGGCTTCAGGTTTGATACAAGTATAACTTTTTTGCCGATAAGCTCTTCCGGCTTATACCATTTTGCAATACCGGAAGCCACGGTTCTGTTTGATGCTCCGTCAAAAACGGTAAGCTTCAGAAGCTTTTTTGCTTTTTTTACAGGTTCACAAGCCGTAATTTCCGCAACGCGAAGATCTACCTTTGCAAAATCAGAAATATCAATTTTAGCAACACCGGCAATTTCCTCTGCATTTTTTGCGGCAGCTATTTTTTCCTGCATTTCTCTTTCAATTTCAGCCATCATTACGGCAGCATCAATACGGTTGAACAGGGGAGTTGCAGTACCGACTTTTATTCCTATCGGTGTTTTGCCGAATGTTAGAATACTTTCATAGGAAGCATCAGCGGAATTTATTTGTTCAAGAATTGCTTTTGATGTTTCGGGCATAAAACAACTGAGTTCAACAGCAATAATTCTTATAGCTTCAATGAGGTTGTATAGCACTGTTGAAAGACGGTTTTTAAGTGTTTCATCCTTTGCAAGAGCCCAAGGTGCTGTTTCGTCAATATACTTATTGCTTCTTTTTGCCGAATTGATAACAGCTTCAACAGCATCGGCAATTCTGAAATCGTCAAAAGCTTTTTCCATAACAGGAAGTGCGGAAAGAATATCAGTTTTGAAGATTTCATCTATTGGTTCACAACAGTTATTGACAGGCAGAACTCCATCAAAATATTTATTTACCATGGCAACTGTTCTGTTGACAAGATTACCGAGGGTATTTGCAAGGTCAGAATTATATCTTTCAATTATTGTTTCATATGAAATAGAACCGTCTGTTGCATGCGGCATTTCAGAAAGAAGGTAGTATCTTACTGCATCAACACCAAATCTTGCGGTAAGCTCATCAGCATAGATAACATTTCCTTTTGATTTTGACATCTTGTCGGTTCCGAAAAGCAGCCAAGGGTGTCCGTAAACCTGTTTTGGAAGCGGCTCACCTAAAGCCATAAGCATAATTGGCCAATAAATTGTATGGAAGCGGATGATATCCTTTCCTACAATGTGCACATCAGCAGGCCAGTATTTGTTGTACTTTACATCGCTTCCGTCGGGATCATAACCTAATGCGGTTATATAATTTGAAAGTGCATCAATCCATACATAAATTACATGGTTTTCATCAAATGTAACAGGAATACCCCATTTGAAAGATGTTCTTGAAACACAAAGATCCTGAAGTCCCGGTTTGATGAAATTGTTGAGCATTTCTTTCTTTCTGCTTTCGGGATAAATAAATTCAGGATTATTTTCAATGTGCTCTTCAAGCTGTTTCTGATATTTTGAAAGCTTAAGGAAATAAGCTTCTTCCTTTGCGAGCTTTACTTCTCTTCCGCAATCAGGACATTTCCCGTCTTTTAATTGAGATTCGGTAAAGAAGCTCTCACAGGGCACACAATAATGTCCTTCATAAGAGCTTTTGTAAATGTCACCCTGATCATAAAGCTTTTTAAAAATTTTCTGAACAGCTTTTTCGTGATAATCATCAGTTGTTCTGATAAAATGATCGTATGTCGTATTAAGATTGTCGCAGATATCCTTTATCTCACCTGCAATTTTATCAACATGCTGTTTAGGTGTAATACCGTCACTTTTTGCCTGTTCTTCAATTTTCTGACCGTGTTCATCTGTTCCGGTGCAGAAGAATACGTCATAACCCTGCAGTCTTTTGAAACGAGCAATTGCATCGGTAAGCACTATTTCATATGAGTTACCGATATGAGGCTTTTTGGAAGTATAAGCAATTGCTGTTGTAATATAATATTTACCTTTATTCATATTTAACCTCCGCATATTTTCTGATTAATATATTATACTCATTATTTAAATTTTTTCAAGTGTTAATACATTATTGTTGTAAATGCAACTCAAATTAATTAATTTTCTTTACTTTTATTCTTTAATGTGTTAAAATGTATTGTAATTAACGATGAAAGTAGGATAGATATGCAAAGCAGAATAAAGGATGAAAATTCTGATTTTTTGTTTGAGTGTATTCTAAAGCTTAATTCACTTGATGAATGTTATGCATTTTTTGAAGATTTGTGTACAATACCGGAAATTCGGGCAATGGCTCAACGTGCCGTTGTTGCGAAATTGTTGTGTGATAAAAAAGTTTATAACGATATTGTAGCAGAAACGGGTGCTTCAACTGCAACAATAAGTCGTGTAAATCGTTCTCTTGCTTATGGGGCAGGCGGATATGATATTGTTTTTAACAGGAAATAATTATGGCATATGAAAATTGTTTTGCATCAGTTTATGATGTTTTTACTGATGGGGTAGATTATTCATCAAGAGCTGAATATTTACACAGAATTCTTCTTGAAAATTCTGTCAAAGACGGCACTGTTCTTGATGTTGCATGCGGTACAGGTTCAATCAGTAAATGTTTTCTTGATATTGGATATGAGGTTGTAGCAAATGATATTTCGGTAGCTATGCTTAATATTGCAAGAGAGAAACTGTCGTCCTACGGTGAAAAGGTTGTTTTGCTGTGCCAGGATATGTGCGAGCTTGATTTGTTCGGAACCGTTGATGCGGCGGTGTGTTGCCTTGATTCCATAAATCATCTTCTTGACTGTGATGACATTTATGCCGCGCTTAACAGCATTGGCACATTTTTAAGAAAAGACGGAATTCTGATATTCGATGTCAATTCTGTCTACAAGCATCAAAATGTTTTATCTGACAGAACCTTTGTTTATGAGGATGAACATAACTTTCTTGTTTGGCAGAATTCTGAATGCAATGAAAATATTATTGAGATGTATATTGATATTTTCTCTGAAAATGGAGACGGTACTTATGACAGAACAAGCGATATTATAATTGAACGTGCATATTCCACAGAATTTTTAAAAGATGCTTTGTCTGAAAACGGATTTGAATTATTGAATGTTTACGGAGATATGAAATTCTCCCAACCTGAAGATACAGAAGAAAGGATATATTTCGTAGCTAGAAAGAAATAGGGTAAATTATTATGGCTCATTTGGTGAGAAGTTTAACTGATGATGGCTGTGTTCTTGTTATTGCAGCCGATACTACTGATATAAGTGAAAGTGCGAGAATTATTCATAATACCTCAAAGGTATGTACTGCTGCTCTCGGTCGTGCTCTGACTGCTGCATCATTTATGGGTGTGATGCTCAAAGGTGCTGACAGCTCTGTTACATTAAGATTTAATGGCGGCGGACCTTCCGGATCCGTAATTGCCGTGTCTGACAGCGATGGTAATGTCAGAGGCTACGTCATGAATTCTGATGTGAATTTACCGCTTAATTCAAAGGGAAAGCTTGATGTAGGCGGTGCAGTCGGTACCGACGGTTTTCTTACCGTTATTAAGGATATCGGAATGAAAGAGCCATTTGTTGGTCAGATTCCTTTGGTTTCAGGGGAAATTGCGGAGGATATTACTTCATATTATGCGACAAGCGAACAGATTCCCTCTGTATGTGCATTAGGCGTACTTGTTAATCCTGATCTCAGTGTTGCAGTTTCAGGAGGTTTTCTTATTCAGCTTCTTCCTACTGCTGATGATTCAATTATTGAAAGAGTTGAAAGAGGTCTTAAAGGTTTACCCTCTGTTACAACTATGTTGGCAGACGGTTTGACACCTGAAGAGATTTGTAAGAAGGTTTTGCCTGAATTTAATGTTGATATTCTTGATACGGCAGAATGTGAATACAAATGCAACTGTTCAAGAGAAAGAGTGGAACAGGCTCTTATCAGTGTCGGCAAAGCCGAGCTTGAAGATATGATTAATGATAACGGAACTGAGGTCAAGTGTCATTTTTGTCCTGCTGTTTATAATTTTACATCTGATGATATTAAAGCTCTTGCTGAACAGATTTGATTGTTTTTGTGTATAAAAAAGTTTTTCTAAAAAAATCAAAAAAAATGAAAAAAAGGTATTGACATTTAGATAAAAGTGGTGTATATTAATTAAGCCGTAAGGGAAGTGAGACACTCACAATAGTGAGTGCAGAAAAAGTGGGAGTATAGCTCAGCTGGGAGAGCACCTGCCTTACAAGCAGGGGGTCACAGGTTCGAGCCCTGTTGTTCCCACCAAATGGCCCGGTAGTTCAGTTGGTTAGAACGCTAGCCTGTCACGCTAGAGGTCGACGGTTCGAGCCCGTTCCGGGTCGCCAACCTTACGGTTTGCCTTTGTAGCTCAGTTGGTAGAGCAGCGGACTGAAAATCCGCGTGTCGTTGGTTCGATTCCGACCGAAGGCACCATTTTTTTGCGGATGTAGCTCATCTGGTAGAGCGCCACCTTGCCAAGGTGGAGGTAGCGAGTTCGAGCCTCGTCATCCGCTCCATTTTTTTATATGGCGTCATAGCCAAGTGGTAAGGCAGAGGTCTGCAAAACCTTTATTCCCCAGTTCAAATCTGGGTGACGCCTCCATGATGTTCACCCAAAAGTGAACCAAAGCTGTAAACCCTTGATAAATCAAGGGTTTACAGCTTTTTTAAGAGCATTTTTTGACCTTTTACCGACAGAATCAAAATCACTTGTTTTTTAGACCATTCGGATTTGAACCGGGGAAATTATCTAAATCTAAATATTTTCATAAATAAGACCTGTTTTTAAGGAAGTTATTCTTCTGAAAAAAACAGGTTTTTTTATATAGGAAAATGCTCGCTTTGTGAGCGATTATCGTATAGCAAGACTTGAAGTAAGAAAAAAATATTCTAACAAAATTGTAAAAAATATTGACAGTTTTAATTGCTTGTGTTAACATAACAACGAAAACAAACTGCGTTTTGTATTGAAATGCGAATTGCGAATGGAGTTGATGATTTGGCGAACATAAGAAGTGAAGAAGCAACTGCTGAGTTGCACAGGAAAATCCTTACCGCTTCAACGGCACTGTTTATGCAGAAAGGCTTTGAGCGTACCACATTTACGGACATAGCAAAGCTTTCAGGAGTACTGAAAAGCAAAATCCTTTATGAGTTCAGCAGTAAAGAGGAAATTTTAGGCTTACTTGTAACAAGATTTCTCGACGGTGTTACGGCAGCATCGGATGCTGTTTCAAAAAAGCTGACCGATGACCAGATTCTTATCTTCATAGCCAATGAGATTTTACAGCTCTATATGGCGGAAATGAATGAGGATATGCGAAACCTGTATCTTGCAGGCTATTCAATGCCTAAGACAAGTGAAGCAGTTCTTAAAAGAAGAACAAATATGATGTATGAAGCTTTCAGTGAAATATTCCCGACTTTTGAAATTAAGGATTTCTACGAAACGGAAATTGCTTCAATGGGTATAATGAGGGCATATATGACCGTACCCTGTGATATGTATTTCACTATTGAGGCAAAAGCAAAAAGACTCGTAACAATGCTTCTGCGTATTTATAAGGCAGAAGATGAAAAAATCACCGAGGCAATCAGCTTTATTGAAAAAATTGATTTTGCAACCGTTGCAAAAGAGGCGGTGCAAAGTGTTTTCGATGAACTTCAGATACACACCCAAAACTCTTTCCCGAAAGGAGAATAAACAATGAAAAAATTCTTATCAATCATCCTCTCGATCTTAATGGTTGTGACTATGATTCCCATGTCGGTACTGCCGGCAAGTGCGGCGGAAAATCTCGACTATAATATTACGGTTGAGGTTGTTGACTGGGCTGTTTATGAAACATCAGGTGAGCTCATTGGCGAGTTTAACGCTGTTGAGCATGGTGATGCATTTTACGATGTGTCATTGACCCAAGCTGATGACGGAACATTCACCTGCAGCTATCAAATTGCTCTTGAGCGTAATGGCGGCAACACAGCGTGGGGTGAAAGCAGTATATCCTTCAAAATTGATTCCTGTGAAGATGAATTTATGCAGGAGTTTGAAAAGTCATTCTACAGCAACTACAATATTTTTTACAACTTAAAGGTAACAAGAAGTGCCGGTCACAGCTTTTCTGATTGGGCGGATGCAGGTGACGGAACACATACAAGAATTTGTTCGGTTTGCAGTGAAACAGAAACACAAAATCACAGTTTCGACGGTGGTAACTGTTTAACAGTCGGGAAATGTGATTGCGGTCTAAGTTCAATCGACAGCAACGTTCATACGAAACCTGTGAAATATGTTGTCAACAGTGAAAACAACTTTAAGCACGACGAGGTCTATGAATGTTGTGGTGTTATTAAAAGCAATTTAGACCACAAATATGATTCCAAGGGTATGTGTAAGGAATGTAAGTATCAGTGTGCACATTCATCTTTCACAGACAGTATTTGTGACTCCTGTGGATATAATTCTGCTGTTGTCATAATTGACGGCACTCTGGGTGGCAAAACAACAGCAACCGAAGATGATGTAAATACCTTAGTGGAACAGCTCAAAGGTTATGTCGATAGCGGAATCACAACGATTATCGTAACAGGTAGTGAACCGGCTTTGTATAATTTTTACGGTATTGATACTTCTGCTGTATCTGCGGCTCTTTACTACTTAGCTGATGGACGTTCGGATAGCCCATATTGTGGCACAATCGATTTGATACTCCCTGATGTTACTGAAATTGTAGATGACGAGTTCAATAATACATTTGCTCTTAATAGTATCACCCTTCCCAAAGTAACAACTGTAGGTGATGGTGCTTTTTATGGCACCACTTTTTTGCAGACACTTACCTTTGGATCAGTTAT
>JAZNRX010000071.1:0-32550 GCA_045590915.1 Acutalibacteraceae bacterium
TGTATCACGTTCCTCTTAACGGTATGCTCGAATGGTGTACAGTTGAAGACTCCGGCCGTCTTATGAGAAACTTCGTAACAGAAGATCTTCCCGAAGAGTTCTTCAGAAGATTTTATAACATCGGTTCAGGTAAAGAATACAGACTTACAAACTTCGAATTCGAAGAGCTTCTTCTCGGCTGCATAGGTCTCGGCTCACCCAAAACACTTTTCGATCCCAACTGGTTCACAACAAAGAACTTCCACGGTCAGTATTATGCAGACGGCGATATTCTTGAGGATTATCTCCACTTCCGTGCAAATATGCCCGTTAAGGACTATTTTGACCACCTTGCAAATCAGTGCGAATTCTATTTCAGAATTCCCAAGTATATCCCCACAAAGAAGCTTATCGGTGCATGTGCAAAGCCCTTTATGAAGAAGATTGCTATGACAGAAAGATGGGGTACTCTTGACTGGATCAAGACAAAGGATCCCGTAAGACTTTCTGCTTACTACGGCTCATACGAGGATTATCTCAAGATTCCTTCAAAGTGGGATGAATTCAAGCTTGAAAGCCCCGACAAGAGAAATGAAGCTGCTGCTGAGTTTGTTCTTGATCACGGTTATGATGAGTCTAAGCCCAAGACAGAGCTTGACATTGAGGATATGAAGAAGGCTGCCCAGTTCCGTGGCGGTGAATGCTTAAGCGAAACCATGACAAAGGGTGACCTCGTTACAAAGCTCACATGGAAGTGCGGCTGCTGCGGTGCAGAATTCGAAGCAAGCCCCAATCTCATCCTTCTCGGCGGTCACTGGTGCCCCGAATGCTACCTTCCCGAAAAGAAGTGGAATTATGATGAAATCGCAAAAACAAATCCCTTCTTCGCACAGGTTTGGTACACAAATCACTCCAAGGATGAACACAATGTCTATGACTTTGATGAAATCTTTGACGGCTGGGAAAAGAAGAAATAAGTCTTATTCCTCAAATTAAATAAATGTAATTTTGTGCAGTTTCTGTTACAGGAAACTGCACATTTTTTTGCATCAGTTTTTTTGTTATTGTTCACAATAGCACTGGCTTTCAGAATTTCAATCTGAACAGAATAAACTGAACTAATGCCGTCGGGTGAAAAATCCCGACGCCAGCTTTATTATTGTATTGATATTTTTTTTCTTTTGTTCTAAAATCAAAGTATATGAAAGGAGAGTGCTTATATGAAGCTTTCAGAAAAATTTATCTGTGCAACCGAGGACTTTTCGTCCTATTATAAATTTATTTCCGCTCCTTATTTCAGAAAAGAATTTGAAATAGGTGAAGCATCGGATAATATTTCAGTAACTGTATGCGGTCTCGGCTTCTACAGACTGTGGATAAACGGTAAAGAAATCACAAAGGGTATAGTTGCCCCTTATGTTTCAAATCCCGATGATATTAAATATTATGACAGCTATGATATAACCTCTTTAGTTGCTGCGGGTAAAAATGTTATCGGAATTCAGCTGGGCAACGGAATGCTCAATAATCCCGGCGGTGAAATATGGGATTTTGAAAAGGCATCCTTCCGCCGCAGTCCTTGTGTAGCCTTCGCTGTTGAGGGGAAGACCGGAAATAACAGTGATTTTATCTTTGAAGCGGATGAAAGCGTTTTGTGTGCCGACTCACCTTTATATTTTGATGACTACCGTTCAGGTGAACGCTATGATGCAACAAAGGAAATAAAGGGCTGGAATGAAATTGATTTTGATGCATCCGACTGGAAAAATGCAAAGCTGACCGAAGCCCCAAGGGGTGAATGCCGTATTTGTGAGGCTGATCCCGTAAAGCCTACGGGCGAGGTGCTTGAAGCCGTCAGTATTACAAAGGGAAGCATTCCCGACGATTATGTTATTCACAAAAAAATGGCATATATAGAGCCCTGTGAAAAATCGGGAATGAGAGAAGGCTATATTTACGATTTCGGCGTGAATAAGGCAGGTGTTCCGCTTCTTAAAATCAAGGGTGAAAAAGGACAGCGGATTGAGCTTCAGTTCGGTGAATTTCTTGATGAAAACGGTAATTTAACCTATCGCAACATAAATTTCTATCCCGATGAATATTCCCAGCGAGATGTTTTTATCTGCTCGGGAGAAGAAGATATTTTTATGCCGTATTTTACATATCACGGTGCAAGATACTGTATTGTTACGGGTATAACAGAAGCACAGGCAACAAAAGAGCTTTTATCATTTGTTGTGTGCAATTCTGCTCTTTCTGATACGGCAGACTTCACTTGTTCCGACGAAACGGTAAATAAGCTTTATAATATGTGTAGGGTTTCTGACCTCTCAAACTTCTTCTATTTCCCCACAGATTGCCCTCATCGGGAAAAGAATGGCTGGACAGGCGATATAGCCCTTTCAGCCGAGCATATGCTGATGATGTATTCCTGTGAAAACAGTTTTCGTGTATGGCTTGATAATGTGAGAGCATCTCAGCTTTCGGACGGACAATACTGTGCAATCATTCCCACTACAGGCTGGGGTTTCGGCTTCGGTCCGTCATGGGATGCGTTTATGGCTTCTGTGTGTTATTATTCATATATTTATAAAAAAGATAAAAAGATGCTTGAGGATAATGCTCCGTCTATTTACAAATATCTTTTGTGGGCAGAAAGCACTGTCAACGAAAAAGGTCTTGTAAAAGCAGGACTTGGTGACTGGTGTCCCGTGGGCGGTAATTCGAAAATGAAATCCTCTGTTGAATATACCTGTAATGTAAATTTTATGGATACCTGCAAAAAAGCGGCTTTCATTTTTGATGTTGTGGGAAAAACCAAGGAAAAGGAACACGCCCTTAAGCTTTGGGCTTCAATAAAAGAGAGTGTCAGAAATGAATTTATTGATAAGGACACTCTTATTGCCGATACCTGCTGTCAAACCTCACAGGCTATGGGAATATATTTCGATGTTTTTGAGGACGATGAAAAGGGCACGGCTTTTGAAATACTTATTGATATTATCCACAAAAACGGTGATTTTTTAGATTTCGGCATTTTGGGTGCAAGGATTATGTTTCATCTTTTATGCGATTACGGACACGGTGATTTGGCTTATAAAATGTTATGCCGTCCCGAATGGCCCTCTTACGGTCATTTTATTGAGCAGGGACTGACCTCGCTTCCCGAATCCTTTTTTCCGGATTTTAAGGAATGTGATTCACTCAATCATCATTTCTTCGGTGATATTGCCAACTTCTTTATATCGAAGATTGCAGGTATAAGATATAACACGGACGGCAAATCCTTCGATAAGGTAATAATAAAGCCCTGCTTTATATCGGCATTGAGCAGTGCCTCGGCATCACTTGACACCCCCTGCGGTAAAGTATGTGCTTATTGGCATAAGGAAGCCGACGGTATTCATATTAAGGTAGAAGCAGATGACAGGCTTAATGTAACGGTATTCGGAAATGAAAAGATGCTCGGACAGGGAAGCGGTGAATTTATTCTATGATGATAAGAGATATGAAGCAGTCAGATAAGGGAATGGTGCAGTCATTTTTTGACAGCTTAGGCGAGCGTTCTGTTTCATTTTTTAATGTAAATCAAGGAAATGAAAAAAGAACAATGGAGTTTTTCGAAAACGGTAAGGCTGACCATAAATTTTTCGTTGTAACCGATGAAAAGGAAGTTATAGCACTTGCATTTATATGGGATATTGATAAAAGTCTTCCATGGTTCGGAATTGCCGTTTGTGATAAATATCAGGGACAGGGAATAGGGAAAAAGCTTATTGAAGAAATATTTAGTAATTTGAAAAAAGAAGGCTACGGCGGTCTCATTCTTCGCACCTCAACCGAAAATCTGCCTGCTCAGAAGCTTTATGAAAAATGCGGCTTTGAAAGAATGGGCATTCACCCCTCGGGAGAATATCTTTATATAAAGAGGTGGAACAGAAATGATTGAAATTAATGTTGATTTCGGGAAAGCTCTCGGAAAGATAAAACAGCTTCACGGCTTCAATAATGCCGCAAGGAAAACGGATTACGCAGAGGTGTTACCCGACTTTCTGAAGCTTTCACCGCCCTTTGTAAGACTTCACGATACAGGCGGAACCTACGGAGGCACCCATTATGTTGATATTCCCAATGTATTTCCCGATTTTTCCAAGGATGCCGATAATCCCGAAAATTACGATTTCACACTGACCGACTGCTATATAAAGCCTCTTGTTGAAGCAGGCATAAAAATAATGTACCGTCTCGGTGTTACCATTGAGCACGAGCCGAAAAAATATAATATTTATGCCCCCTCGGATCCTTACAAGTGGGCAGACATCTGTGAGCATATAGTCCGTCATTATAACGACGGCTGGGCAGACGGTTATCATTGGAATATCGAATATTGGGAGATATGGAATGAGCCGGACGGAATTGATCCCAAGGTTGAGCCTAACGGTCCTCCGAACTGGATTGGAACGGCAGAAGAATATTATAAGCTGTATTCCGTTACTGCAAATCACATAAAAAAGCATCATCCTGATGTAAAGGTCGGCGGTTATTCAAGCTGTTATATTTTAGGTGCCAATGTTGACGGCAAATGGACTCCGGGACCTTATGAATACTTTACTGATTTTCTTAAGTATATTTCTGCCGCTGAAACCAAAGCCCCCCTTGATTTTTTCAGCTGGCACGGATATCTCAGCCGTCAGTATCTCGAAAAAATTGAAATCGAAAGTGAATTTGTAAATAAAATTCTCAACGAATACGGCTTTTATGATACACTTCGGTTTGATACGGAGTGGAATTGCTGTATCTGCGATAAGGATACTCCCGATTACAGAAATGAATATTACATAAATATGAGAACAAATAAGGGAGCTTCCCATGTTGCCGGCTCACTTTATGAAATGCAAAGACTGAATATTGACGGAGCAATGTTTTACGATGCACAGCTCTGGTGTGAATACGGCTGTCTTTTCAATGTACCGTCACTGACACCCACAAAGACCTATTATGCTTTTGCACAGTTTAATGAAATGTATAAATTAGGGCAGTGGTGCTATTCTGAAAGCCGTGAAAAAATCTATACCCTTGCCGCAAAGGGTGAATATGAAATGGTTGGTATTTCCAACATTACCGAAAAAGAGCAAGAGGTAAAATTAATAATAAAAAACAGTGATTATAAAGCAATAAAAATTTACAGACTTGATGAGAATAAGAATATGGAATTGACGGATGAAATCTCTTTCAATGATGAAATCAGTTTAATTCTTGAACCCTATTCATTTGTAAGTCTTATAATGAAATAAGAGGATAAAATGAAATATAAGCTTATAATTTTTGATCTTGACGGAACTGTTCTTGACACCCTTGAGGACTTATATAATTCAGTTAATTTTGCACTGAAAAGCAATAAGCTTCCCGAAAGAACAATGTGCGAGGTGCGACAATTTGTGGGTAACGGTATCAGGCTTCTCATTGAAAGAGCCGTTCCCGATAACACGGATGAAGCAGTGACTGACAAGGTGTTTTCCGATTTTAAGGAGCATTATGCCGTTCACAGTATGGATAATACAAAAGCCTATGACGGAATAGGGGAATTGCTTGATAGAATTAAAAAAGAGGGGATAAAAACCGCACTTGTTTCAAATAAAGCGGATTTTGCAGTGCAAAAGCTGATAAAAATCTTTTTTGACGGTAAATTTGATTTTGTGCTGGGAGAAAAAGAGGGAATAAATAAGAAGCCTGCTCCCGATATGGTCTGCAAAGCACTTGAAGAGCTTTCGGAAGCCTGCGAAAATTCCGTTTATGTGGGAGATTCCGAGGTGGACATAGAAACTGCAAAAAATTCAGGCATTGATATTATTGCTGTTGACTGGGGCTTTCGTGACAAAGAATATCTGATACAATGCGGAGCAAAGGAAACTGTCGGCACGGTAAAGGATTTAGCCCACAGGCTTTTATGAATTTTTCAAAAAGCAATTTAATGAATTAAAAAAATCAGCCTTCTGATGCTTGAAACCGGCAACAGAAGGCAGTTTTTTATGGAATTCTATATTCAACAGGTTTTCTGTTTTTGAAATAAGTGAGTGTATCAAAGCCAAGCTTTCTGGCGGCATCAATTCCATCGGTGAGACCTGAGGTTAAGGCTTCGGGAGTGTGTGCATCGCTTCCTATGCAGATGCTTTTTCCACCAAGCTTTTTATAGATTGCAAGAATATCGCAATCGGGCATAAGATAACCGTCACAGCAGCCTGATGTGTTTATTTCAAGACACTTGTTGAGACTGATTGTTTTTTTCAGAATTTGTGTGACCGCAGGATAATACTTTGTTATATCAACCTGTCTTTTGTATTTATAGATGATATATCTTAAAACAACGGTCAGATGTGAAAGAATGTCAAAGTCCTGTGTTTCGAGCATTTCTTTCATATCCTCAAAATATTGTCCGATATATGTGTCAAGCAGTTCATCACTGAAATCGGAAAAATCTATTGTGGAGAAGGGCATATCAAGATTATTGATTCTGACAGCGTGAACCGAGCCCAGAACCGCATCCCATTTATGTGAGTTGATTATCTTATCGGCAAAAAGGGGATCAAAAATTGCCTCACCAATTTCCACACCGCAGGTAACAATAAGTCTGTCTTTATAGATTTTTTCACATTCCTTTGCCTGTTCAAAGCACAAAGAGAGATTTTTAGGTATGGATAAATTATGGGAATATTCACAGTCGCAGTGGTCTGTTACACAAAAGCCGAGAATTTTTTCTTCAAGTGCCTTTTGGCAGATTTCATTAACAAAGCCTTTTCCGTCATGGGAATACATCGTATGTGTATGAGAGTTAAAAATTTTCATATATGTCACCGAGCACAGTATAATATAAAACAGAATAATTGACAAGAAAAAGTTTATTATGGTAAGATGAAAACAAAAAACAGGAGGTATTTTTATGACATCTGCTGAACAACTGGTAAGGCTTCTTCTTGATAAGAAAATTACAATTTCCGCGGCTGAATCCTGCACCGGAGGTATGTTTATTTCAAGGCTTATTGATTTTCCCGGAACCTCCGAAATCATAGGAGCTTCCTATATTACCTATTCTGACGAGGCAAAGGTAAAAAGCGTCGGAGTAAATGCACATACCATAAAGGATTTCGGTGTTGTCAGTGAAAATGTTGCTCTTGAAATGGCTGTTGGTGCCGCCGGAGTGTCGGGGGCAGACATAGGTGTCGGAATAACAGGCTGGGCAGGCCCGGCTGCCGATGAAAACGACACCGCCGCAGGAACGGTCTGCTTCGGTTTTTATGTAAAGGGAAAAACCGTTACCGCCACAAAGCATTACGGAAATATCGGAAGAAATCCTGTCCGTGAGCTGTCCTGTGTTTATGCTTATGAAACACTTATAAGGCTGATAAACATACTGTAAAAGAAAGCGGTGTGCCGTAAGACACACCGCAAAACTTTTATTCAGCTTTTCTCTTTTCAAGCTCACAAAGAATTCTCTGATATTCCTTTTCATCAATCTTATATTTTTTCATCGTTATAAGAACACCGATTCCCATGAATATTATTGGGAGAAATGCCATAACTGCACGAAGAGCAAAGGTCATACCGTCTGTTGCCCCTGTGAGAATTTCCTCGATATATGAGGTTTTGTAGGCTTCTGTCCACACCTCAGGATTTGAAATAGCTGCATTTTCAGCATCTGCAATCTTGTTGGTGATATCAGTAAGTCCGATTGCAAGATATACCACCATGATGATTACCTGCTGAAGTGAGCTTGAAAGCTTCGACATAAAGGGACGTACGGAGAATATAAGTGCTTCATTTCTTTCACCTGTCATTAGCTCGTTATATTCAACTGTATTTGCAAGGAGGATTGCAGCAATAAGATAGAAAAGAGCACCGCCGATACCGATGAATAATGCTTCAATGCAAAGCACATAGTATGCAATATCAGTGCCCTTAAGCAGTGTTTCTGAAAGCATAAATGCGATGTAGCCCGCAATCAACAGAACAAAGGACATTTTGATAATCTGATTTCTTGTGAATTTTTTTGTAAGCATGGGGTAGATAACAAAGGTAAGACCGGAGGCTGCACCGTATGCCACAACAAAAAGGGTAGTGTTTGAGCCCTCATAGCCGTATGAAAGATAAATGTAGTTTGTGCCGAAGGCAGTAAGAAGTGCACTTGTTAAGCTTGCAAACAGAAGAATGAGAGATGTCCAGAGAACCTGCTTGTTGTTGAAAATTATCTGAACCATTTTTTTTATGCCGATCTTTTCTGATTTTTCAGTGGGCTTCGGAAGAGGCTTTTCCTTAACTCCTGCACATACAAACATCTGGCAGCCGATAAAGGAAATTGCAATAACAATAGAAACTACCTTGTAGCCTGTAACTGCACTGTTTCCGATAGCACCTGAGCCTACTGTCAGAAGGGGAATAAGAATGTTAGCAAGAATTGTGCCGAGTCCTGCAAAAAGATTTGCCATTGATGTAATAACATCTCTTTCTCTGGGCTCACTTGAAAGTGCAGGAACCATTGACCAATAACCGATATCGTTCATTGTATAGGTAAGGTCCCAGAGAATGTAAAGGAAAGCGAAAGCGATAACAAAGGCAATGCCTTCAAGATTGATTGTGTACATAAGAACAAGTACAATTGCATTCGTAATTACACCGATAAATATCCAGGGCTTGAATTTGCCGAACTTTGTTCGGGTGTTTTCGATAATACCTCCCATAATGGGATCGTTGATGCCGTCCCATATACGGCAGATAATCATAATTATGCTTATTGCGGCAAACTGACCGTCTGTTATGTTTTTAGTGTAAAGGATAAAGGTTAAAAGAAAGCCGGTATAAAGCGTGTATGCCAGATCTCTACCTATACCGCCCAGAGAATACACCCACTTATTGCGGCTGAAATAATCCTTGTTTTTCAGAAGCTCGTTTTTCATAAAACCAACCTTTCAAAGTTATTACTTAAAGTTTATCCTATTTGTTAATTTGTGTCAATGAAATGATTAAACACATTAATGAAATATTATACAAATTTTTGTTGACTTTTTTGTGATGCTGTGTTAAATTAACAACATAAAGGCTGTGACCGGAAACCAGTAACATAGAAAAAGTTTTCAGAGAATTGTCGGTTGGTGCAAGACATAAACGGATTTTATGTGAATTCATTCCGTGAGCTGTGGGCTGAAATAGCAGTAGGCTACAACGGGTGCACCCGTTATAGTGCGGGAGTATGTCAGTACTCCGTGAGGGAGCTTTTGTGAGGAAGCTCCGAAGATGAGGTGGTAACACGGTATATCCGTCCTCTGCTTAAGGCAGAGGATTTTTTTTATGAAAAAATTCCTCTGTGCCGAATTTTATTTTTTTGGAGGAAAAATTATGTGGCAGGAAAAAATTGAAACAATGCCCCGAGAAGAGCTCGAGGCATTACAAAGCGAAAGACTTCGCTGGCAGGTTACAAGAATGTATGAAAGGGTAGAGCTTTTCAGAAAAAGAATGGATGAAAGAGGACTTAAGCCCGAAGACATCAAAGGCATCGAAGACCTCAGCAAGCTTCCTTTCTCCTATAAGCAGGATTTAAGAGATTATTACCCCTACGGACTTTTTGCAGAGCCTATGGAAAACATTGAAAGAGTTCACGCTTCAAGCGGAACAACAGGCA
This sequence comes from Acutalibacteraceae bacterium, assembly GCA_045590915.1. GTDB lineage: Bacteria > Bacillota > Clostridia > Oscillospirales > Acutalibacteraceae > RUG806. The sequence goes on from JAZNRX010000071.1 coordinate 9,650, forward strand.
AAAAAATCGTTGTCGGTTATACAAAGAAGGATCTTTCCGACTGGGCAGACTGTGTTGCAAGAATGATGGTTGCCATTGGTCTTTCAAAAAAGGATTTTATTCAGGTGTCCTATGGCTACGGCTTATTTACGGGAGGCTTGGGAGCCCACGGCGGCGCAGAAAAGCTTGGAGCCACCGTAATTCCCACTTCCTCGGGCAACACAGCCAATCAGCTTCAGACTATGGCGGATTTCGGCTCTACATGTCTTTGCTGTACACCTTCATATGCTATGTACCTCGGAGAAGCCGCTGAAGAAGCAGGCTTAACCGATAAACTGAAGCTCAAGGCAGGTATTTTCGGTGCAGAGCCCTGGAGTGAGGATATGCGTCACGAAATTGAAAAGAAGCTTCATATAAAGGCATATGATATCTACGGACTTTCAGAAATTATGGGCCCCGGTGTATCATATGAATGTGAATATCAGGCCGGTATGCATGTTTGTGAGGATATGTTTATCCCTGAAATTATTGATCCCGACACCCTTGAGGTTCTTCCCGCAGGTGCACAGGGCGAGCTTGTTTTCACAACCATAACAAAGGAAGGCTTTCCCATAATCAGATACCGCACAAGAGACATTTGCTCTCTTAATTACGAAAAATGTAAGTGCGGAAGAACTCACGTCAGAATGAACAAGCCTCAGGGCAGAACCGATGATATGCTTATCATCAGAGGTGTAAATGTATTCCCCTCACAGATTGAAGAGGTTCTTCTCAAGGTAGGCGGAGACATAACCCCTAATTATCAGATTATTGTTGACAGAGTAAATAATACTGATACCTTTGATATCAATGTTGAAATGAGCGAGGAGCTTTTCTCCGATGATATCAAGTCAATCGAAAAAACAGAAAAGCATATTAAGGAAAAACTCCGTGATGTTCTCGGTATCAGTGCCGGCGTTCACCTCGTAAACCCCAAATCAATAGCAAGAAGCGAAGGTAAGGCAAAGCGTGTTATTGATAAGAGAAAGATTTAAGGAGGAAATATAATGAAACAGTTATCGGTTTTTGTTGAAAATAAAATAGGAAGACTTTCTGCAGTTCTTGATATTTTAAAGGAAAATGACATTGACATCAGTGCACTGTCTCTTGCTGATACATCGGAATACGGAATTCTCCGTCTTGTTGTGGATAAGCCGGATGAGGCAGTTACGGCTCTCAGAGCCGAGGGCATTATGGTTAAATGCACTCAGGTTATTGCCGCCGCCATGGATGATGCACCGGGCGGACTTGCATATCTTCTCAGCGTTCTCAGTGATGCGAATGTAGGTATTGAGTATATGTATGCTTTTATCGGTAAGGCGGAAGGTAAGGCATGGACAGTGCTTCGTGTTGACGATGTTGATATGGCAACAGAGGTTTTCAAAAAGCACGGAATAGCTATGCACGACGACCACGACAATTACAGAAGATAAAACAAAACGGGACTGCTTTTTTTGGCAGTCCCGTTAAGCTTATTTTGTTCAGAAAATAAGTGATTTGTCTTCACCGATGCCCGACATTCCGTCAAGGATATATTTGTTTCCGTCAGGGGAACAGATAAAGCCTTTAAGCTCGCCGAAGGTGATATGATAATCAATATTTATAATGCCTGTCTTGACTTTCATCAGGAATTCGTTACCGATGTCAAAGGTGAGGTCAACCATCCCCTTTGTGTCCTGCACGTGCCATAAAAACGGTGTTTCGTGCTTGAAAATAACGGGAGTGAGAAGGGTAGTGTCACCTTCAAACCATATGAGATTTTCGTTGTAATCTTCCTGATTGATTGATTGGTTTCTTGTGAGGTTGAAGCCGAAATACTGCTCTTTTCCGTCAATTTCTTTTTTGCCCATAGCGGTTACCCTTTCATAGTGAGTATTCCGCGGATAATATCCTCTGTGGTCATCAATAATTGCGGCAGTTTTTTCATCTGCAACAAATCGTTCACCGTTGAATTCCAGATAACCCTGCACATTGAAAAGGTCCTTCTGTGAATAAAGCGGTCTGTTTGCATCAAAGGGAATGCTTACAACGCTGGGCTTTGAAACACGGGTAAGCTTTACTCTGTAATCAACAATTCCTGCTTTTTTGTCAGCGGCATAGCACGAAACCGTAGCTTCGCCTCTCTGAAGATTATTTACATATCTGATTTTAACCTTTTTGCCCTTTGAATATGTCTCATCGGAATTTATTATTGTATCTGAGATAACAGCCTTTGATGAAGGAAGTATTTCCTGCCATGATGTGCATTTCTTTGTTCTTTTATCGTAAATCACGGTAAGAGCGGTTCCGAAAAGTCCCATATCGCATACTGCGGTGAGAAGAATAACTTTATCAAAATTAATTACTGTTGCTTCCCATAAGGTAAGTCTGTATTTGTTGAAAAAGTTAGAAAGTGAAGACGGACGGTTTACCTTAAGAAAATCCATTTTCTGAAATTCTTTATCAAATGTGCCGAAATGACAGTTGCCCAGTTCATCAATAATGTTTTCGGGGGTAGGTACTGCTTTTCTTTTTTCGGAAAGGTATTTTTTGAAATCCATAAAAACGCTCCTTCTGATTTCATTTGCTTCAGTATAAAACTCTTATATAAAAATGTCAATATCGGTAAATTTACGGTGAAATTAATTTCAGGTTGTGTTTTCTTGCAGATGATGATAGAATTGAACTGCATAAATTCAGGAGATGATAAATATGGATATTAAGAAAATACTTTCTTTTGTTGATCACACGTTGTTAGGACAGGGAGCAACACAGGCGGATATTGAAAAAATATGTGATGAGGGCATAAAATACGGCTGTGCATCGGTGTGTATTGCACCGTCATATGTGGGATTTGCGAAGGAATACACAAAAGGGAAAATCCCCGTTTGCACCGTAATCGGCTTTCCAAACGGCTATATGACAACGGCGGTAAAATGCTTTGAAGCTGAGGAAGCCGTAAAAAACGGAGCCGATGAAATTGATATGGTTATAAATGTCGGCTGGCTTAAGGATAAAAGGTATTCCGATGTGCTTGAAGAAATCAATGCCGTAAAAAAGAGCTGCAACGGTAAGCTTCTCAAGGTTATTGTTGAAACCTGCCTTCTGACAGATGAAGAAAAAATAAAAATGTGTGAAATTGTAAGCTCATCCGATGCGGATTATATTAAAACCTCAACAGGATTTTCCTCGGGCGGAGCAACAAAGGAGGATATAAAGCTTTTTTCGGAGCATATTTCCAACGGTAAGAAAATCAAGGCAGCGGGCGGTATTGCATCTCTTGATGATGCGGAGGATTTTATCTCCCTCGGTGCCGCAAGACTCGGTACAAGCAGAATTGTAAAAATAGTCCGACAGGATGAAAATTGCAATTTCGGTTATTGATTTTTATTCATATCTGTGTTAAAATACAAAAAAATTTCAAAGGAGTGTATTTATGGATACTGCAGCAGTAGTTCAGTGGTTTCAACAGGTATTCGGAGCATTTGACTTCAATATCCTTCAGTTTTACAACAATATTCACGAAAGTGTTTTCGGAAAGATTTTTGACATTTTCTTCCTCATTTACACGCATCTCGGTGATGACGGAATTCTCTTTATCGTATTAGGTCTTGTTTTCCTTCTTTTCAAAAAGACAAGAAAAGTCGGCTTGGGTATGCTTTTCGGTATTGCTATAGGTGCCTTGATAACAAATGTTTCAATCAAGCCCCTTATTGAGCGTCCCCGTCCCTTCGAGCTTTATGAATATCTGACAGATAATGCCGATATTGTGCTTTTCAAGGAATGGTGGACAGGTATGGGTGAGGTTCACGCTTCATCAATGCGTTCATTCCCCTCAGGTCACACAACATCTGCTGTTGCGGCTCTTGTTCCCGTATTCCTTTATTGCAATAAGAAATACAGCTGGCTCGCACTTTTTGCCGCAGTTCTTATGGGTGCATCAAGAAACTATGTAATGGTACATTATCCCTCCGATGTTCTCGGCGGTATAATTGTAGGTCTCATTGCAGGTGTGCTGGCATTTGTTATAGTAAATGCAGTTATGAAGAAGCTTGAAGTCTCCTCAAAAACCGGTGTACAGAAGATTGTTTCCTTCGATATGTGCTCTCTTATAAAAGCAAAAAAAGCAAAATAAAGCTTTGCCTTATCTCTTATGGGGATAAGGCATTTTCTTTTTATGAAAATCATCTAAAATATTGAAATCCAAGAATTTTTATTGTATAATAATTAAGATATTTTGCAGTTAGCTCAAAACAAATATAACACTGAGGAGAACTGATATGAAGTATATCGAATTTGACAAAAACAAAAAATATGACCTTATTTTAGTAGGCAGAGTTGCGGTTGACTTTAATCCCGTGGATTATTATTGTCCCCTTAATGAAAGCACCACATTCAAAAGATATCTTGGCGGTTCTCCCGCAAATATTGCCGTAGGACTTTCAAGGCTCGGTAAAAAATGCGGATTTTTTGCACGTGTATCCGATGATCAGCTTGGTACATTCGTAACGGATTTCTTCAATAATGAGGGGATTGACACATCAAGAATTGTGCGTTGCAAGGACGGCTCCAAAATCGGTCTTACCTTTACTGAAATTAAAAGTGAAACCGAAAGCAGTATTGTAATGTACAGAAACGAGGCGGCTGACCTCAAATTAGAATGTGAAGATATTGATGAAGAATACATAAAAGAGGGTGCTGCAGTTCTCATTTCGGGTGTTGCTCTCGCAGAAAGTCCCTCAAGAGAAGCCTCTCTTAAGGCTATGCAGCTTGCAAAGAAAAACAACATCCCTGTAATTTTTGTTCTTGATTACAGAGCATATAACTGGAAGAACAAGGATGAAATCGCAGTATATTATTCAATAGTTGCTTCAAATTCCGATATGATAATCGGCTCCCGTGAGGAATATGATTTATGTGAGGGACTTCTCGGTCTTGACGGCGCGGACAAAACATCAGCAGAGTTCTGGCAGAATAAGGGTGCAAAAATCGTTATCGTAACACATGGCAAGCAGGGCTCCACCGCATACACAAATGACGGTCAGAGCTTTTCAATAAAGCCTTTCCCCGTGAAGCTTCTTAAATCCTTCGGCGGCGGTGACGGCTATACCTCTGCTTTTCTTTACAGTCTTTTTGAAGGAAAAGAAATCATTGACTGTCTTGAATTCGGCTCAGCATCTGCTGCAATGCTCGTTGCAAGTCACGCCTGTTCACAGGATATGCCCACCGTAAAACAGGTTGAAGAATTTATTGCCGCAGAAAAAGCAGAATACGGCGAAATGGTTGCAAGAGTATAAGGAGAAAGCTTATGTTTGAATATCCTTCCTTTGACGGAAACAATGTCCGTCTTCTTTGCGAAATGAACGGCAAAAATGCCGATATGAAAATGACAATATATGTCAAAAAGCTTCTTAAGGGTGAAATTTTTTCCCTTTGTGAAGAAGAAAACGAAACCGCAGTGCTTCTTCTTTCCGGTAAGGTTATATTTAACTGGAGCGATGAAATAAAGGAATGTGAAAGAAAAAATCCTTTTGAAAAGAAGCCCTATGCACTTCATGTTTCAAAAAATACAGCATTTACCGTAAAAGCACTTGAGGACAGTGAGTTTATAGTAGAGCAGACAGATAACGAGAGAGAATTTGAGCCTCATTTTTACACTCCCGAAAACTGTCTTTATCAGGAATTCGGTCTCGGACAGTGGGGCGGAGCAGGACACAGAATAGTGTCAACTATGTTTGACTATGATAATGCTCCCTATTCAAATCTTGTTTTAGGTGAAGTGTTTACCCAGCCGGGTAAGTGGTCAAGCTATCCTCCCCATCACCATCCTCAGCCTGAGGTATATTATTATCAGTTCGATAAGCCTCAGGGCTTCGGTGCCTGTTATATCGGTGAGGATGTATTTAAGAGTAAAGACGGCTCATTCTGCTGTATTCCCTCGGGAAAGGATCATCAGCAGGCGGCGGCTCCGGGATATGAGATGTATTATGTCTGGATGATAAGACATATAGACGGCGATCCTTGGTATAAAACAACAAGATTTGTTCCCGATGAGCACGAATGGCTCACTCACTGTTAAGATAAGGAGAAAACGATATGGCTATAATGACAACGGCACAGGCTCTCGTTAAATTTCTGAATAACCAGTATGTTTCCTTTGACGGAAAAGAAACACGCTTTGTAGACGGTATTTTCACCGTGTTCGGACACGGTATCGTCTGCGGTCTCGGTCAGGCTCTTGATGAAAACCCCGGTGAGCTTAAGGTTTATCAGGGGAAGAACGAGCAGGGGATGGCACATACTGCTGCTTCCTTTGCAAAACAGCACAACAGAAGAAAAATCATTGCCTGTTCTTCATCAATAGGTCCCGGTGCTGCCAATATGATAACTGCGGCAGCTACTGCTACCGTAAATAATATTCCTTTACTGCTTTTTCCTGCCGACACATTTTCCTGCAGACAGCCCGATCCCGTTCTTCAGCAGTTTGAGCAGTCACACTCTCTTGCCATAACCACAAATGATGCTTATAAGCCTGTATGTCGCTATTGGGACAGAGTTGCCCGTCCCGAGCATCTTATGAGTGCTATGATAAACGCTATGCGTGTTCTGACGGATACTGCAAATACAGGTGCTGTGTGCATTTCACTTTGTCAGGATGTTGAGGGTGAAAGCTATGATTTCCCCGACAGCTTCTTTTCAAAAAGAGTTCACAAGATAACAAGAATTAACCCTGCTGATGATGAGCTTCAGGATATAGCTCAGATAATAGCATCCGCAAAAAAGCCCCTTCTTATTGCAGGCGGCGGCGTGAGATATTCAGAAGCGGGAAAGACGGTTGAGGATTTCTGTCAGAAGTTTAATATAGCTCTCGCAGAAACCCAGAACGGCAAAAGTGCGGTTCTTTCATCCCATTCACACAATCTCGGCGGTGTCGGTGTTACGGGAAATCTTGCCGCAAACAGAATTGCAAAGGATGCCGATGTTGTTATCGGAGTGGGTACGAGATTTTCGGATTTTACAACCGCTTCAAAATCACTTTATCAGAATCCCGACGTTAAGTTCGTCACAATAAACACGGACAGATTTGATGCTTATAAGCTTGATGCGGTAAAGTGTGTGGGTGATGCTAAGCTTACAATAGAAAAGCTTGATAAAATTCTTTCGGATAAAGGCTATAAGACAGACTATACAGATGAAATAATCAATGCAAAAGCCGATTGGGCAAAGGAAATGGAAATTCTTTCCTCATACGCCTATAATGATAATTTTGTGCCTCTCATAAAAGCCCGCGATGAAAGAACAATCCCCGAATTTGTTGATATGTATAAGGGTGCCGTAACTCAGACTGCCGCACTGGCATATATAAGAAACAACATCGCAGATGATGCAATCGCTGTTGCCGCCGCAGGCTCACTTCCCGGATGTATGCAAAGAATGTGGACCTCTGATGTCAGAGATACATACAATATGGAATACGGCTATTCCTGTATGGGATATGAAATTGCAGGTGCTCTCGGCTCGAAAATGGCACAGCCCGACAGGGAAGTGTATGCCTTCTGCGGAGACGGAAGCTATCTTATGCTTCATTCCGAGCTTGTTACATCCATTCAGGAAAACAAGAAAATCAATGTTCTTCTTTTTGATAATGCGGGCTTCGGATGTATCAACAATCTTCAGATGTCCAACGGAATAGGTAATCTTGCGACGGAATTCAGAAAAAGAGATGAAAACGGCAATCTTCTGGGTGAGCTTATTCCCATTGATTTTGCAATGTCAGCCGCAGGCTACGGCGTAAAAACCTATAAGGTCAACACTATGGAGCAGTTGAGAGATGCTCTTGAGGACAGTAAAAAGCAGACAGTGTCCACTCTTATAGATATTAAGGTGCTTCCCAAGTCAATGACAGACGGCTATGATGCATGGTGGCACGTGGGAATAGCCTCAACATCAGGTAAGGATTCCGTAAGGAATGCATATAAAAACAAAAAAGAAAATCTTGAAAAGGCAAGGAGATATTAATATGCTTGATAAGAACAAAGTAAAACTCGGTATTGCTCCTATCGGTTGGACAAATGACGATATGCCCGACCTCGGTGCAGAAAACACCTTCCAGCAGTGTGTTTCCGAAATGGCACTTGCAGGCTTTACAGGCTGTGAAGTCGGCAACAAATATCCCAAGGATACAGCAGTGCTTAAAAAGGCACTTGAGCTTCGCGGAATGCAGATTTGCAACGCTTGGTTTTCAACCTTCCTCACAACAAAGCCCTATGAGGAAACCGAAAAGGAATTCATCAAGCATATCACCTTCTTAAAGGAAATGGGTGCAAAGGTTGTGGGTGTATCCGAACAGGGACACTCAATTCAGGGCACGGATCTTTCAATTTTTGACGATAAATATGTTATGAATGACGAAGAATGGGAGATGCTCACAACAGGTCTCAACAAGCTCGGCAAGGTAGCAAAGGATATGGGAATTTCCCTCACATTCCATCACCATATGGGCACTGTCGTTCAGACTGCCGCAGAAATTGACAGAATGATGGAGAACACCGATCCCGAGCTTTTCAGTCTTCTTTTTGACTCGGGACATCTTGCATATTGCGGAGAGGACTATATGGCAATCCTCAAAAAGTATGCAAAGAGAATAAAGCATGTTCACCTTAAGGACATTCGTCCCGAGGTAATAAAAAAGGTAAAAGAAGAGAAGTTAAGCTTCCTTCAGGGTGTTCGTCTCGGTACATTCACGGTTCCCGGAGACGGTGCTATTGATTTTGCTCCCATATTCGAGGTTCTTGCTGAAACAGGCTATGAAGGCTATGTACTTGTTGAAGCAGAGCAGGATCCCGCAATAGCAAATCCCTTTGAATATGCACTCAAGGCAAGAAAATATATTGCTGAAAAAGCAGGACTTTAATTATTAGGAGAATACAGATGGCTGAAAAACTTAAATATTTTTGTAACGGTCAGTATGTTGAGAGTAAGACAGATATTTATTATGATGTCTTCAATCCCTCAACAGGGGAGATAACAGGTCATGCTCCCTGTTGCACCGCTGATGAAGTAAATGCTGCTATTGCCGCCGCAAAGGCAGCATATCCCGCTTGGAGTGCAACTCCCGCAATCAAGCGTTCACAAATTCTTTTCAATGTGAGAAATCTTATTATTGAGCATATGGAAGAGCTCACACGCCTTGTTGCAGAAGAAAACGGCAAGGTATGGGCAGAAGCAGAGGGCGATGTGCTTAAAGCAAAAGAGGGAACGGAGCTTGCTATTCAGGTGCCCACACAGATGATGGGTGAAAGCCTTATGGATGCTTCCTCCGGCTTTGATACCGTTTTATACCGTGAATCTATGGGTGTGTTTGCAGGCATTGTGCCTGTGAATTTCCCTGCAATGATTCCTTTCGGTTGGATGGTGCCCGTCTGTGTTGCAACAGGTAATACAATCGTGCTTAAAGCTGCATCACTCACCCCCAGAACAGCCCTTCGTATTGCCGAGCTTTATAAGGAAGCCGGTATTCCCGACGGTGTTGTTAATGTTGTAACCTGTTCAAGAAAGGAAATTGATGTAATTTTAGAGCATCCCGATGTAAAGGGTATTACCTTTGTCGGCTCAACTCCCGTCGGAAAGCTTATCTATCAGAAGGCTGCCGCAAACGGCAAGCGTGTTCAGGCTCTTTGTCAGGCAAAAAATCATGCTCTCGTTATGGCTGATGCTCCCATTGAAAGAACTGTTGCAGGTATTATAAATTCAGCATACGGCTGTGCAGGTCAGAGATGTATGGCTCTTTCCTGTTGTGTTGTTGAGGATGCTATTGCCGATGAATTTGTTGCAGAGCTTAAGAAGCAGGCATCACAGATTAAGGTTGGTCCCGCAGTTGATAAGACCTCAAAGCTCGGCCCCATCACATATAAGAAGCATTATGATGAGGTAATTGCTGATATTGATAAGGGAGTACGAGAGGGGGCAACTCTTGTTCTCGACGGTAGAAGCTGTGTTGTTGAAGGCTTTGAAAACGGTTATTATGTAGGTCCCACAATCTTTGATAATGTAACTGAAGATATGACTATAGGCAGAGACGAGGTGTTCGGTCCCGTTCTTTCAGTCAAGCGTTGCAAGTCCTTCAAGGAAGGTCTTGAAATTATGAACAACAATCCTTATGCAAACGGCTCGGTTATTTTTACCCAGAGCGGTTATTTTGCAAGAGAATTTGTCCGTCACACCCACGGCGGTATGGTCGGTGTAAATGTAGGTATTCCTGTCCCCATCGGTTTCTTCCCCTTCTCAGGTCATAAGGACTCCTTCTTCGGTGACCTTCACTGTCTCGGCAAGGATGCATACCGTTTCTTTACGGAGAGCAAATGCGTAACTCAGCGTTGGTTTGATGAAGAAGAAAAAACAAATAAGGCTGTTTCTACATGGGACGGCACAATATAAAATAAGGAGTTAAAAATATGCTTACAATAGGTATTATAGGTGCCGGCAGAATCGGTAAGGTTCATCTTGAATCAATTTCTTATCATGTAAAGAATGCAACGGTTAAGGCTATTGCGGATCCTTTTATGAATGATGAAACAAGAGCCTTCTGTGAGGGCTTCGGTGTTAAGGATATTTACACCGATTATAAGAAAATTCTTGAAGACAAGGAAATTGATGCTGTTCTTGTCTGTTCATCAACAGACACACATTCAGCAATTTCAATCGAGGCTATTGAGGCAGGAAAGCACGTATTCTGTGAAAAGCCTGTTGACCATTCTGTTGAGAAAATTCAGGCTGTTGCCGATGCTCTTGCAAAGCATCCCGAGGTTAAATTCCAAGTAGGCTTCAACCGCCGTTTTGACCATAACTTTGCGGCTATCCGTAAGGCTTATGATATGGGAAGAATAGGTGAAGCTCACATTCTTAAAATCACATCCCGCGATCCCGAGCCTCCCAACCCCAAGTACATCGCAGTTTCAGGCGGCATTTTCCTTGATATGACAATTCATGATTTTGATATGGCATGCTTCCTCACAAACAGCGATGTTGAAGAGGTGTATGTAAATTCCGCAGTTCTTGTTGATCCCGCAATCGGTGAGCAGGGTGATGTTGATACCGCAATAATCACAATGAAGATGGCAAACGGAGCTCTTGCAGTTATTGATAACTCCCGCCGTGCAGCTTACGGTTATGACCAGAGAGCAGAGCTTTTCGGCTCTAAGGGTATGGTTGCAACATCTAATGACACACTTTCAACTGCTGTTGTTGCCGATGAAAACGGTGTTACAGGTGAAAAGCCCCTTTTCTTCTTCCGTGAAAGATATATGGGCTCCTTCTCCGAGGAAATGCGTCAGTTTGTTGATGCCTGTGAAAACAATACAGAAGTTCCTGTCGGTATTCACGCAGGTATGCAGTCCGTTAAAATCGGTCTTGCCGCAAAGAAATCCGTCGCTGAGCACCGACCTGTTCTCCTTTCCGAAATCAAATAAGCAGTATAAATTTCTCCTCTGCCTTTTGGTGCGAGTGATAATAACGGATTTGTTAAAGTTTTTAATGAAATATTTTACTGTTGAAAATATGAAATAATCCTGATGGCTTATGATATGCCATTGCTTGCGCAATAGATAAAAAAATTCGACAAGTTGAAACTTGTCGAATTTTTTTTGCAGAGGGGATGTATTATCTTTCCTTTATAAGTATGCAACTGTGATTTTTTAGAGTAAAATTAAGCTCAGCAGTTGTTTTTTCAAGGGTGCCGTCCTTTTTGTCGTCAAGTATATATATGTCGTATTGGGAAGTTTTGCCGAAATCAACACAGATTTCCTTTGACGGTGCATTGTCATCATCTGAATAGCTTGTGATAATTGCGGTAATTTTTCCGTTTTCGTCAACTCCCGCAAGAGTATATATGTTTTCGGGCTCGTTTACGGACCGTATTTCTTCTTTAAGGTCATAAAATGAGCCGTACCAGAAAAGAGGGTAATAGCCTTTAAGTTTTTTGTAGGTATAATAATCAAAAACACCGTTAAATGCAGACGGACGGGTATCATAATACATCAGCATATCAATATCGGTTTTCTGTGCTTCGCTGATAACAGCCATTATAAATGCCGCACCTTTTATTCCGATTATGCTTTCAATTGAATAAATAAATTCTTCTTCCCAGCCTTTTACATAATTCCATTCATTGAGAATACTTTGAGTTTCACCAAAGCCGTATTTATCAAGAAGAGCTTTTATTCTGTGAGCTCTTCTTGTTATTTGTTGCGGTTCAGTGGCATAGATGTGCCATGAGAAGAAATCAAGGGGAATGCTGTTTTCCTTTGCTCTTTTCAGGAAATCCTCAGCCCACTCTTCATTATAGGCAAGTGCGGGACCTCCGATTTTAAGCTCGGGAAAGCATTTTTTCAGGTGTTTTGCGGATATTTCATAAAAATCAAAAAATTCTGCTTTTGTACCGCCCCAGCAACGCTTATTGGGACTGTCATCGCTGTCAAGGTCTGCTTCATTCCATATTTCCCAATATTTAATTCCGAGCTTATAGCCCTTTGCCCAACCGTAATTATAGTGTTTGATAATATGCTCACAGATAACAGCCCATTTTCTGAAATCCTTTGGCGGAACGGTTCCGTGCTTTTTTATGTGATGCTCAATGGTTTGTCCCAGTCTGAAAAAGGTTTCGGTTCCGGCTTCAAGGCAAACCAAGATTGCCTCGTCAGTACAGGCGAAGTCATAAGAGTCGGGTGAGTAAGGATCTGCATTGAAATCGGGAAAAATACAGGTTATGTCGTGACTGTAAGGTCCGCCGTAAATACCGCAGACTGCAGAGTCGTGATTTCTTGAATAGGGAATTCTGGCAGCCTTATAGTCGCTGAAATTTGTTCGGTACTGATCATTTGCGTGCCTTTTGTGCCAGGGACCGCCGTTAGTTGCATTGAGTATTTTGAATTTTCCGTAGGTCTTTGATGTATCAAAAATAATATTTTCCATAAAAACACCTCTTTTTCAGTTTACCATTACGCAAAACTGCAGTCAACAGAATTCATTTAATTCTTGATTTATGTTGTAAAAAATGCAATAATTATAGAAAAGGGAAGGGTGATTGTTATGAAAATTGAGCTTATCGGTTCACCTGAAATTATTATGGCTAATCCAAATTCAAAGCACAATTATTTCGGTTGGCCCTCAGTTGTGAAAATGAAGGACGGAAAGCTTATTGTCGGAGCATCGGGCTTTCGTCTCGGACATGTGTGTCCTTTCGGCAAGGGCGTTATTTCTTATTCTTATGATAACGGAAAAAGCTTCACAAAGCCTGTTGCCGTAATTGACACCGTCCTTGATGACAGGGATGTGGGGCTTTGCACCTTCGGTGAAAACGGACTTATCGTTACATCCTTCAACAATACCCGAAAAATGCAAAGACATCACGCACAGGATGCCGACGAAAAGAAAAAGAATTACATATATTCATATCTTGATACAATAACCGATGAGGAAGAAAATGAAGCAATAGGCTCCACTTTCAGAATAAGCACCGACGGGGGAGTGGCCTTCGGAAAAATTTATAAGTCTCCCGTAACCTCTCCACACGGTCCGGTGCAGTTATCTGACGGTACTGTTCTTTGGGTTGGCTCCAACTATTATAATGACAATAATGTTGAAGAATTTTATGAATATATTGCGGTATATTCCGTAAATACGAATAACGGTGAAATGGAGTTTGTCGGCAGAATTCCCGATATTATTGAAAACGGAGCTCATATTAATTCCTGCGAGCCCTATATGATTGAGCTTTCGGACGGTACGCTTCTTTGCCACATCAGAACGGAAGAAACCTTTACAACTTTTCAATCTGTTTCAGCAGACAGAGGAAAAACATGGTCTGTTCCCGAAAAAATACTCGCAGATAAGGGCGGTGCTCCCTGCCATATAATAAGTCTCTCTTCGGGTGTGTTGTGTTCTCTTTACGGCTACAGAACCGCACCCTATGAAATACGGGCAATGTTTTCGACGGATAACGGAAAAAGCTGGGACAAGGACCATACCTTGTATGTGAACGGTATCAGCGGTGATCTCGGATATCCTTGTTCCGCCGAGCTTCCTGACGGCAGTATTTATACGGTATTCTATGCAAAAGCTTATGAAGACTCACCTTGTGTGATTTACGGTGTTAATTGGAAAATATCTGAATGAAAAACAGGCAGTATCGGAAAAATGATACTGCCGTTGTTTTTTGTAAAAGCGAGGTGATTAATTATAGGTGTAGCTGTAGGTGCCGTCAGAGTTCTTGTGCAGTCTGACACCGAAAACCGTGGGCAGAATACCCGATTGCAATATCTTGTCAGGGCAATCAAAACCAATGATTTTACCCTTATCAAGAACCAAAATCTTATCAGAAAAAGTAAATGCAAAGGGAAGGTCATGCATAACCGCTATTATGCCTTTGCCGTTTTCGGAAAGTGTTTTTATGTATTTCATAACAGACAGCTGTTGTGAAATGTCAAGATAGGTTGTAGGCTCATCAAGAAGAATATAATCTGTGTTCTGTGTGAGTGCCATTGCAATATAAGCCTTTTGCCTTTGTCCCCCTGAAAGCTCAGAAAGCCTCTTGTTCTTCATATTCAGTATGTCGGTTTTTTTCATAGCTTCTTTTGCAAGACTTTTGTCTGTTTCGGAATATTTTCTCGGATAACTGAGATAGGGAAATCTTCCGTGAAGAACCAACTGTTCAACTGTCATATCGGGAATGTTTCTTCCCTGCGGCAGATATGAAATTTCTTTTGCCCGAAGTATTGAGGAAAGTTTTGATGTGTTTGCTTCATTTACATAAATGCTTCCGTCAGATAATTCAATTATGCCGGCAATGGCTTTAAGTAATGTGCTTTTGCCTGAGCCGTTGGGGCCTATAATCGAAATCAGAGAATTCTCTTCCACGGAAAAGGATATTTCTTTTATTACATCAATTCTATTGTATCCTGCAGAAATATTTTTTATTTCAAGCATTTTTGTGCCCTCCTTTTCCTCTGATAAGAATAAAAACAAAGAAAGGAGCACCGAGAAATGCCATAATTATTCCTACGGGAATTTCATATGGTGAAAAAATTGTTCGTGCAAGTGTGTCCGACAGGCAGACGAATGAACCGCCGAATAATGCACAAAGCGGTACAAGGGAAGTCACACTGCTTCCTGCAAGCCGCTTCATAATATTGGGTACAATAAGTCCCACAAAGGACAGAAGTCCCGCGACGCTTACCGCACATCCGGAAAGAACTGCGGCAAGGAGCAAAAATGCGGTTCTGTAAGCAGAGATGTTTATTCCCAAACTTTTTGCCTGTTCATCTCCCAGCCCGAGAATTTCAAGCTCGTTGGAAAGCGTAATAAGAATTATTGTTGCAATGATAATAAACAGAGATGACGGAATGAGATTTTTATATGTTACTGCGGAAAAATCACCAATTCTGAAATCATTGCTGAGAATGCTGACATCGGGGAAAAAAGTTCTTATACTGTCGGAGAAGGCTCCCAAAAGACTGTTGAAGGCAACACCGATGAGAATTACGGTTCCTCTTGATGCTCTGTGTTTTTTTGAAATTAGGCTTACTGCAGACACAGTAACAAATGCACCGAAAAAAGCAAAAACGGATGTAATCCAACTTCCCCAAAGACCGATGGCAGTGCATAATGTTACCGCAAGTCCCGCTCCGGCATTTACTCCGATTATTGACGGTGACGCGAGATTATTCTGTAAAACTGTTTGAATTATCACACCTGCAACAGACAAAGCCGCGCCGCATATCAATGAAGCAAGAGTCCTCGGCAATCTGATATAAAGAAATATGCTTATATCGGAATTAGCATAATCAGCGTTCAATGCAGCTTGGAGGATGTTTCGGATAGAAATTTCTGTGCTGCCGGATAATATACCGATAAAAACTGCGGCAAACAGTAATACTGTCCCTATAATACAAAGGAACAGTATTCTTTTATTGTTATCCGATGAAAATTTTAATAAGTTCTTCATATGCCTCTGCCCAGTTTTTGTTCGGTTTCAGATTGAAAAGCCTTTTTTCCATAATATGAATCCTGTTGTTTTTTACCGCATCAAGAGCTTGCCAAGACGGATTTTCATATATTGTTTTCTGAAGACTGTTTATTGTTGATTGAGAATCGTTGCCCATTGTTACAATAAATATGCGGTAAGGGTTTTGTTTTATAATGCTTTCTATGCTTAAATTTTCAAGTATGGTATTGTCGGAATCGGCAATGTTTGTGCATCCGAGGTCATCAAGCATTTCACCGAGTATGGTATTTTTACTGCTTTTTGCCTTAACTGAAGAAGACGATGCACGAAGAAGCAGTATTCTCTTTTCTTCTTCGGGGATGTTTTCTTCAAAAAACTGCATTTTTAAGCTTTCTATGAATCTCTGTGTTTCAAGCCCATTTTTAATATAAAGATCCTTCCGCCCTGTTATATCAGTCAGAATATCAAGCATTGAAAGATAGTCCTCAAAGCAGTCAATGTCAAAATAAGCAACTGCAATTCCTGAGTTTTCAAGTATGTCCTTCATTTTAATATCTGCCGCAGTTGATGAGCTTGCAATTACAAAATCGGGGGAGCAGGCTAAAAGCTTTTCGACAGACGGGGAGTGTGCACCGCCGATGTTTACTGCATCTTCCAGTGTGAGTCCGAAATCATCCCATGCATCCTCTGATGCGGCAACTATCTCTCCTCCCGAAAGAAGCCAAATATCAGCAAAGCTTCCGAGTAATGCCGCCACGCGTTCGGGCTGTTTTTTCAGTGATACCGTTCTTCCCAGAGCATCCGAAAAAGTGATATATCCGTTAGCTTCGGCATCAGATTTTATATCTTGGCACGATGAGAGATTTATCAGAAGTGCAAAAAAAAGAAATATTAAAACGGCTTTATTCTGTAAGGAGTTTTTCTTCAACATATGAGAAGCCGAGCCTTTCGATTGTATCTGCAAAGCGTTCACCTTTTATTCCTTCATCACGGAATAAAATTATTGCTTTTTCTATAACATCAAGTACTTCATCCTCAGTGGTGAAGATTTTGTTCAAGGGCTTTCCCGTTGCTGTTTTTTTACCCCATCTGCCGCCGATACAGATTTTATAGCCTTCATTTGCCTCATAAAAAGCATTGAAGGGACATTTTCCGTAGCATCTTCCGCATTTATTGCATACATCTTCGTTAATTGATATTTTTCCGTCTGCAACCTTTGCCGCTTTCATAGGGCAAGCTTCTTCAATTGCGCATTTTTTACATCCGCGGCATTTGTCTGTATCGGGAGTAAAAATGCACTGTCCGATAATTCCAAGGTCATTGAGATCAGGCTTGACACAGTTGTTGGGGCATCCGCCCACTGCAATTTTGAATTTATGAGGGAGAAGCTCGTTATGATAACCCTTATAAAACTTTTCGTGAATTTTCATAGAGAGTGAATAGGTATCAATAAGACCGAAAACACAGGTTGTGCCCTTGCAGGAAACAACGGGACGAACCTTGGGGCCGGTTCCGCCTGTTTCGAGACCGAATCGGGAAAGATATTCCTGTAAAGGTCCGATATTATCAAAGGGAACACGCTGAATTTCAACCGTCTGTCTTGTGGTGAAGGCAACCTCGCCAGAACCGAATTTTTCGGCGGCATCTGCAATAGCACGGCTTTCAGCCGCAGTTATTTTGCCGTTTCTTGTAAGCACTCTGCAATTAAAGCAATCGGATGTGTTTTTATCACGCAGACAGCCTGTTCCTTTTACTCGGGCAACATCCTCAGGGGCGACAGTGCATTTGACATTTTTGTCAGAAAAACTACTCATAATTCTTTACCTCGCTATTATGGATATTTATATTTTAGCACAGGATAAAAGTAAATGCCACTAAAATGTTAAGTATTTCTCTGATGTTTTTTTTGGTTAAAAAATTCCACATCCGGTTGAATTCTATCGTCACGGCGGTTATTGTAATTACCTGTGATTTTCTGTAAAATGATTACAGAAAAAAGAAAAGAGGTTTTTTTATGAATATTATGTTGGGTGAAATAATTAAGAAAATCCGTCTTGAACGTCAGCTGACTCAGGAGGAGGTTGCATCCCATCTCGGAGTTTCCTTCCAGAGCGTCAGTAAATGGGAAAGAGGTGAGGGCTATCCTGATATAACAATACTTCCTGCACTTTCAAATTATTTTAACACAAGTATTGACGAGCTTCTTGGTGCGGGGGCTTCCCGCAAGGAAGAAATGTATAATGAAATAAATGAAAGCTGGAAAGAAAACAATAAAAAAGGCTTTCATAAAGAAAATGTTGAGCTTATGAGAGAAGCTCTGAAAACATTTCCGAACGATGCTCTTCTTCTTGTTCAATTATCCACTTCCGTAGAGAAGCTTGACGGAACAGACGAAGAAAAGTTTATGAACCTCAAAGAATCAATATTAATTCAGGAGCAGATTATAAAGTATACTAAGGATTCCGAGGTACGCGGAGCAACGCTTTATAATATTTGTTTTGCATACGATAAAGCGGGAGACCGCAAAAAAGCTCTTGAAGCCGCTTATAAGCTTCCAAATCTTTTCAAGGGGCGAGAAAATGCTCTTGTATATTTTCTTGAGGGTGAAGAAAAACGAAATACAGCAAGAGAAGCTTTGACACCTTTGAGCTGGTCACTGGTTCATCATATGAATGCATTGGCACAAACGGAAAATAATCCGCAATACATTGATAAAGCAAAAAGAATTCTCGACATAATTCTTGAAGATGAAAATGAATTAGAGTTTGTTGAGAATATCAGAAAAAACATGTAAATATATGAATAAACGGTCGGGACAAATGCCTGACCGTTTTATTAAAACAAAAAAATAAACTGAAACTGTTATTTTTGTTATAGCATAATATGTATTTGTTTTTTCACTATTTTATTTTCTCTTTTTCTCAGTAAAAAGTGTCAGGATTAAATTGCTTAAAGCCTGACACTCTTTCGTTATTTAAGATACATCCTTCATATTCTGTTCAGAAACGCTTTGTGTCGAGTTTAGCATATTTTCAATAAAAATTCCGTATCCCTTTGTGGGATCGTTAAGAAATACGTGGGTGACCGCACCCACTATCTTTCCGTTCTGAATAATAGGGGAGCCGCTCATTCCCTGAACAATACCGCCTGTTTGTAATAGCAGAGATTCATCGGTTATCCTGATGATCATATTTCTGTTTTCGTTGCCTGAATTTATTTTTTCAATCTTAATATCGTAGTATTCCTTTTTTTTTCCGTCTATTGTGGAAATAATCTGTGCTTCTCCTGTGGAAATTTCTTCACAAAGTGCAACGGGAAGAATGTCATCGGTGTTTCGTATAATATCGGTTGAACCGAAAATACCGTTTTCGCAGTTCGTATTTATTTCACCTAAATATTCACTGCCGAGAGTTCCTCTGAGCTCTCCCGCAGTTCCGTTTACTCCCTTTGTGATACCGGTAAGATTTGCCGAAACAAAAATTCCGTCTGCTGTCGGCATAAGCTTGCCTGTATCAACATCATAAATTCCGTGTCCCAAGGCACCTAATTCTCCGTTGGATATATCGGTATAGGTCAGAGTTCCTATTCCGCCTGTTGAATCTCTTATCCACATGCCGCCCTTGTAGATACCGTTGGTAATATCCTTCTGCGGTTGTATTGTTAGATGAATAGTATTGCCGTCTCTTTTAATTTCTGCACTCATTTCTTTTCCGTCAGACTGAGAAAAAATCTGTGATAACTGTGAGTTCATTGTTACATTGCTGCCGTTAATGCTGATAAGTGTATCTCCGACCTGAATACCGCATTCCTCTGCGGGACAGACCTCTCCCTTTTCGGAATTGAATTTCTGCATGCCTACAACAAGCACTCCGTCTGTTTTCAGCCTTATTCCGATAAGCTCTCCGCCCGCAATAACATACTTTCTTTCGTCCTTCTGAATATTGATATTCTTGACGGGAATTGCACCGAAAAGCCTTATTTCACTCTGTTGCAATGAAGCGGCTTCAGTGTCGCTCTGAGAAACGGTACTGATATCGCTTTCATAAATTTCAGCAGTGTATATGTGTGAAAAGACAATTTTTTGGTTTATTGTTTTTGCCATATCCGGCAGGCTGATGCTCCCGTATATTACGAGAGAAAAAAGAACAGTCAGATTTAATGAAAGAAACACTGTAAATCCTTTTACAAATTTTTTCAAATAAATTTCACCTCCGACAGAATTAATTTGACTCAAAGCACGGTGTGTATAAATGTAAAACAAAGAATTATTTAATAATTTTTGCTACTGCTTGAAGATTTTTATTCTGATTTCAATGTATATCAATATTTCAGTCCAATGCTTTATTATGGTATTTTTTTTATAAATAATTCCCTTGAATTTTTTTGAATTTATTTTTAAACAAAAAAAACGGTTTCCGCAATTTTACGGAAACCGTTAAGATATATCGGAAATTATTTGATAATCTCACCCATAGCGTTGCCGCCTGCAAGAACTGCATTTGCTTCGTCTGTATCAATGTGCATAGCAAGTGCAAAGCTGTCATTTACACGAACTACAACATCGCCGAAGGTGAGTGAACGCTCATCGGATTCGATTTTTACGCATACGGCCTGCTTATCTGTAAGACCGAATTCTGCAGCATCTGCTGATGTCATATGAATGTGGCTTTTTGCAACGATAACGCCTTCGTTGATTTCAACCTCACCCTTGGGGCCGACAAGCTTGCATGCACCGGATGAAGCGATATCACCGGATTCTCTTACGGGAGCAGAAACGCCGATTGAACGTGCATCGGAAGCGGAAATTTCAACCTGAGTTGCATTTCTAACGGGGCCGAGAATTGAAACGCCGGGGAAGGAGCTCTTGGGACCGATAACCTGAACTCTCTCTTCGCAGGCATACTGACCGGGCTGTGAAAGGTCTTTTTTCTTTGTGAGCTCATATCCTTCGCCGAAAAGGATTTCAAGATCTGCCTTTGAAACGTGAACGTGTCTTGCAGATGTTTCTACGAGTACTTTTTTATCCATTTTGTATTCCTCCGAATATGTATTTTCTAACACATTATACATATACGTACACGATTTTACAAGAGAAAATTGTAATTTTATGTTTTTACTTAAATTTTTTGTTAAATTTATAACAAATTTGTCTGTTTTCTTTGATTTTCCTATAGACTTAAAAAAAATGTTGTGATATAATACACGATGTATGGCTATGTGCCGACGTAAATTTCATTTCACCAAAAATTGAATGGAGGAAATAAAGAATGGAGAAAAAAATCAGTAAACTTCCTTTTGTTGACACTCCCGAACAGGCAAAGAAGCTTGAGGAAGTAATTGCCGCTGCAAACGGTGACAAGAGTCAGCTTATGGCTGTTATGCAGGATGCACAGGCAATTTACGGTTATCTTCCCTATGAAGTACAGTGCAGAATTGCAGAAGGTCTTGATGTGCCCGTTGAAAAGGTATACGGTGTTGCAACCTTCTATGCTCAGTTCGCTCTTTCACCCAAGGGAAAGTACAACATTTCCGTGTGTCTCGGAACAGCTTGCTATGTTAAGGGTGCACAGCAGGTGCTTGACAAGATTTGTGAAGTGCTTGGCGTTGATGCAGGTGAATGCTCCGAAGACGGAAAGTATTCAATCGAAGCCTGCCGTTGTATCGGTGCTTGCGGACTTGCTCCCGTTATGACAATCAATGAAGATGTTTACGGTAAGCTTACTGCAGATATGATTCCCGGTATACTTGCGAAGTACGAATAATTTAAAAGGATTTTATTTATGAAAATCAGTGCCTTAAAAGAATTACTTGATGCCGATATTCTGTGCGGTGAAGAATTTCTCGACAGGGATGTTCATTCTGCCTGCGGAAGCGATATGATGAGTGATGTTCTTGCATTTGTAAAGGATCAGGCAGTACTTATGACAGGTCTTGTGAATTTACAGGTAATACGAACCGCAGAAATGATGGATATGATATGTATTGTTTTTGTGCGTTCAAAAAGACCTACTGCTGAAATGATTGAAGCTGCAAGAGACAGCGGAATTGCTCTTCTTGCTACAAAAAAGCGTATGTACGATGCCTGCGGAACTCTATATACTAACGGATTGACAGGTACAAAAATATGAATGAATCACTAAAGTTTCACTTTGATGTTGACGGTGATAATTTTGTTTCGGCGGGTGAAGCTTCCGTTCAGGTCAAAAAGAATCTTCGAAGACTCGGTCTTCCGCCTGAAATTATCAGACAGGTTTCAATCGCCCTCTATGAAGGCGAAATTAATATGGTTATTCACGCAAACGGCGGTGAAGCCGATGTAATAGTTTATGAGGATAAGATTGAAATTATTCTCGCAGATAAGGGCCCCGGAATTCCTGATATCAATCTTGCCATGCAGGAAGGATATTCAACCGCAAACGATAATGTCCGTTCGCTCGGATTCGGTGCAGGTATGGGACTTCCCAATATGAAACGATATACCGATGAAATGAAAATTGAAAGTGAAGTCGGTGTCGGAACTACTATTACAATGTGTGTTTACCTCAAGTAAATAAGGTGATGGTTTGAATTCTTACAGACACTCTGTTGTTCTTGATGTGGAGAAGTGTACCGGTTGTACAACCTGTATAAGACACTGTCCCACAGAAGCAATCAGAATAGTTTCAGGTCACGCTGAAATCAATACCGACAGATGTATTGACTGCGGTGAATGCATCAGAGTGTGTCCTCACAAGGCTAAAAAGGCAATGTGCAGTAAATTTGAACATTATCTCCATTATAAATGGAAGATTGCATTGCCGGCTCCGGCTTTATATGGTCAGTTTGACGGACTTGATGATGTTGACTCAGTCTTGCAGGGACTAAAGGATATAGGCTTAAGTCGGAGGCCAAGCGGTCTTAGGAA
>JAZNRX010000072.1:0-4755 GCA_045590915.1 Acutalibacteraceae bacterium
GCCTATTCCTGCAAGTTCATGAAGAGAGGGCTCAAATTCAAATCTTCCTCTGACAAAGGAAGAAGCGGAGCCTCCGGGGATATTATGTCTCTCAAGTAAAAGTGTTGAAAGACCTGCTTTTGCACAGTTTGCAGCAGCCGCAAGACCGCCGTTTCCTGCACCGATAACTATAACGTCATATACTTTGCTCATATAACGCATTCCTCCGTACATAAAAATACACTTTATTCTAACACCGGAAAATGTCAAATACAATAAAAAAAAGAATAATAACAAATTTTTGGAAAATACAGCAAAAACTAAGATTACTGATTATTCAAAATAACTATAGTATTATTCATTATTTTATGATAGAATTTCTTTCAAGAAGGTGATTTTATGAAATTTACCGTATTTGATGAACCCGTGAAGGTCTACGGTATTCCCGAGTTTTATAAAAACGGAAGGCTTGAAAGATTTCCCGAAGACCTTCAGAAAAAGCTTATTGAATTTCATTCGCAATTCGGACCTTCCGTGATAGGACACCTTAGCAAAAGAACAACGGGAGCAAGAGCGGCATTCAGGACGAATTCCCGTAACGTAAAAATAGAAATGAAGCTGAAAACCCTTGAGCACGATGTGGGAATGTCCCGTTTTTCTTGTTCCTCTGCGGCGGTTTATACGGGTAGGGGAGACTCACTCACATATAAGGGACTTGCAGTGCCGGGCTTTGACGATATGCTGGGAGACATTGAATTTACAAAGTCCGATAAAGAGGAAGATGTGATGATTTTCTTTCCTCGTAATGAAATTGTCGAGAATATTTATATAACTCTTGATGACGGCAGTGAGGTTTTTCCTCCCACTCCATATAAATACGAAAAGCCTGCGGTGTTTTTCGGCTCATCCATAACCGAGGGCGGTCATGCGGCACTTGTCACAAATGCTTATCCTGCACTTCTTTCCCGTTGGCTTGATTTTGACTATTATAATTTCGGACTTTCGGGAAGCTGTCTCGGTCAGAAGGATATTGCAGAATACATATGCTCCCTTGATCCTTCTGTGTTCTTGTATGACTATGACCATAATGCACCCACCCCTCAATATCTGAAAAATACCCACGAGCCGTTTTTTAAGTATATAAGAGAAAAACTGCCGTTTTTACCTGTCATATTTATGACTGCACCGAATTATGACCATATGCCCGAAGCAGATGAAAGACGGAAAATTATAAAAGAAACCTACGAAAACGCAAAGAAAAACGGAGATGAAAATGTTTATTTTATCGACGGAAAAAGCTTTTTCGGTGATGATGAAAGGCAGTTCTGCACAACAGACACAATTCATCCCAATGATTACGGCTTTCAGAAAATGGCAAGGGTTATTGAACCTGTACTGAAAAAAATTCTTGAAGAATTAAAATAAAAGGAGAATATATTATGGATATTTTACTTAAGCTCAGATACCTTATGATGTTACCCCTTCTTCTTCTCACCCTTCTTACAAGTCCCAAGGCAATGAGCACCGACACTGCAGAGCTTATTTCTACGGACACCTTTGTTTTCGATCAGGCTCTTATGATGGGACAGGGAATTACTACAGATGGTGAATATTTCTACACAAGCGGTGCGATTGCCGGTGTGGGAATTACTGTTCTTGCAAAATTCACGGTAGAGGATATGGAGCTTGTCTGCTCAAAATTTAATCCTCTCCCCGAGGTTTGCACAGACAGAAAGAATGACCATATAGGCGGAATAAGCTATTATAACGGAAAAATCTATGCCTCAGTTGAAGGTCCCGATGAAGGCTATCCCTGTATTGTAGTTTTCAGTGCAGATACTCTCACCTGCACGGGAGAGGTTTATGACCTTCCCGCTGATATTTACGATGACGGCGTTCCGTGGTGTGCAGTGGATAAGGACACAGGCTATCTTTATGCATCACGTTGGAGTGATGCCGAAACGGTTTACTGCTATGATGTAAATGATTCAATGAAGCTTGTAAAGGAAATTCACCTTAAGGGACTCGGTGTAATTGACCGTATTCAAGGCGGTGAATTCTATAACGGAAATCTTTATCTGTCAAACGATGTCAAGGACAAGGAGAACATAAAGAATATCTTAAAGCTTGATGTGTCTACAGGTGAGGTTTCTCTTGCTGCCGAAAGAGATGTTGGCTCAAGCGATGTTGAAGCTGAGGGCATGACCTTCCTTGAAACCGAAAACGGTGCTGTTATGCATGTTCTTGATTATAACAAGCTTGTAGGCGTGTTCGTGCATCATTATAAGGTTGATTTCTGATATGGAAAAGCTGACCTTTGAACAGTTTAACAGTCTTCAATTCAGCTTTTGTAAGGATAATCCCGTTCTGAAATATTCCCTGCCGAGTTTAGTGGTTGCCGATCCTTCAATTCTCACGCCTGATAACACACCCGATAACAAATGGCATCTTTTTGCTCATACATTTTTCGGAGTATATCATTATATTTCTGATGACGGCATTTCCTTCAGCAAGGGAAAAAGAATTGTAAGCCGTGCCATGCGTCCGGATATCAATGTTATTGACGGTGAATACTATCTTTATTATGAAAGAACAAGACCTGTAATTCTTAATGCATTGAACAGCGTAGGTGTGAAATGGCATTCCGAAATCTATATGTGCAAATCGAGAGATCTTATAAATTGGGATGAACCCGTAAGAGTTATAGGTCAGACGAGAGCTTATGAGAGGTGCAAAACAGGAATTGCAATTTCCAATCCTTTTCTTATAAAAAAGGACGGCGGCTTCAGAATGTATTATTCCTGCGGGCAGACCTTTATTAAGGATTGCGGTTTTTGTGAGCCCACACATATTTCATATGCCGAAAGTGATTTTCCTCATAAAGATTTTGTTTCAATAGAAAATCCGATCATAAGTCCCGATAAAAACAGTAAATATCTTAATCTTTGCTCGGGCTGTATAAAGGTGTATCGGCTGAAGGACTGTTATATAGGACTTCAGAACGGACTTTTTGAGGAAAACGGAAAAAGCCATTCCGCAATAATGCTTCTGAAATCCTCGGACGGAGAAAGCTTTACATTTGTGAAGCCTCTTATTGTTCCCGATAAAGAATACGACTGGATGGCACAGTTTGTTTATGCCTGTTGTATGACAAATTATGACGGGAAAATAAGAATATATTTCAATGCAAGAAACACAGCAGACATATTAAGAGGCAGAGAAAGCATAGGCTATATTGAGGCACAGTAACAAAAATCATCCGTTGTGACGGGCAGGGTTGCTGATGACAAAAAACTATTGGGAGACACTTTGTAATGAGGTGCTCCCAATTTTCTCTTTTAATGACTCTTTCGGACTGAAAGTGTCATTATGGTTTTATATGCTTTTAAAACAATTATGAGAAGCTGAATGTTTTTTGCCGTTAAGCGTTATTCTGCAATATCATTATAGTTTTCCGTTTGATTTTGTCCCGATGAGTTTTCCTTGAAAATTTTTCTGAATGAAAATATGGCAGAAACGATAAGCACCAGTACGATAAAATTGATAAGACTAACGGGTACAATAAGATAAGCCGTAATATCATCGGAAATATCAAATATATCCCTCTGGAAGCTGTCACTGACAAAGAAATAATTCAGAATCAAAATAAGTGTTTGTGTAACAATATAAATGTTTCGCCTTATTATGAATTTTTTGTCAAAGGCTGTGTCCTCAGGCTGATATTTTTTTGCAATATGGCTTATGTCCGTAAATAATTGGAAATAAAAATATATGTTTATTATCTGTATTATTATGCTGAGATAGTTTATGAAAGGAAGACTGCTGATATCGGAAAGCGACAGCAAAACAGCAACCGCATTCCAGACACTGAGAAACACCCCCAAGGGCTCTAATAAAAGAATTGTTCTGCTTTCGTTCTTAAGGGAGAATATTGCAGATGTAATCATAATATATCCCACAAAATCGGGAAGTATATCAATCGGTCCGATTCTTATGTGAACAAGAATGAAGATAAATCCGTAGGCGATTTTAGAAAGTGCTTTATAAAGCTTTTGATTGTCTGTCATTTTAGGAAATCCTTTCTAATTTAAGTATATCCGAAGGCTGACCGTTTATATAGAAAACTCCGTAAACTATCTCGGGTAGATAGTTTTTGCTTCTTCTGTATTCAGTTGTGTGCCCTCCGCCGCTGAAATCCTGTATATTATCCCAATTTTCAAGGAGTGTTTTTGATGCACTTGAAGAACCCGAAGAGCTTGTTGAAGAAAAATCTCCCCCTGAAAGAGCGTCCTTTATCTCTTCGCTGATATTGTCCCAGACAACAGTATCCTTATATTTGTCTGCTATATTGTTTGTGGGCTTATCGGGAAAATCCGGTATGTTTCCGGACTTGCCTGCTTTACAAGAAAAACCTAATTGTGTTATTTCGGATTTTTTATCTTCAGGACCGTTATAGATGCACCGCGAGAATGTATTTACCGTGACCTCTGAAAATTTTGCATCAAGTATGGGGGCTGCACTGTTCTGTGTCTGTTCTCCCGAGGAGAAGCAAAGCTGATAATTTCTTTCAACCGTAAAATCATCCGTATTGCAGGTGTATGTATAAACAGGTAAATCCTCACAGCCCCAGTCATACTGCATTTTATATGTAACTATATAGCTGAAATCAGAGTCTTCTGTTACAACCCATCTTTCGTTTTCTTTGAATACTTTTATCTTCTGATATGCCAGCTTTACATTGTTTTCATTTTCGGTATCATAATAATTAAGATTGAG
>JAZNRX010000073.1:0-9840 GCA_045590915.1 Acutalibacteraceae bacterium
AACACTCGTTTCTTCGAAACATCATTGAAGTTTGATTGCATTTTGCACTTTGTGAAGCCTCCGAATTCCGAATTCCGAATTTGCGAAGCATTGTTCCGAAATCCGAATTCCGACCTCGTAAAGCCTCCGACCTCAGTTTATAATTTCTTCTATTTCCATTATATCATTGGCAGAGGTTATTGTCCTTATCCCGTAAGCGTCGCCTCTTTTGCTCTGGAAGGCGTTGCTTGCTTCGTGGCTGGCGCACAAATCCGCAATAAGCACGGCGGCAGAGTTTACGCCGAAGATGTTTTTCAGTGCAAAGAGCTTATTATAGAACTCCTGTTCAATGCTTTTTTCTGTTTTGCACTCGATAAGCACTGTTCTGAAATTTTTGATTGCTATAATATCTATCTCATTTGCAAGTCCCATATCATTCCAGCTTACAGTGAGGCTTGTTCTGACCTCATCGAAAAAGCCTGTTTCTATGAGAGAATAATAGCAATAAACCTCAAAAAGATAGCCGTCGGTTGTTATGAGCTTTTTGACCTCATTGGATGAACACATAAAGCTGACGAAATTCTGTCCCGAGGGATTTTTATATCCCGTTATAAGACCGGCACCGGAAAGGCTGTCGAGAATTTTTATTATTGATTTCTTTTTCTCTCCCGCTTTTGACAGGTCTATATTATTAAAGAACAGGTTTCCGTGCTGAATGTATACGGTGGAGCCTCTCTTCTCCAAGGAGAAATTATGGGGAGACAGAAGGTCTTCCTTATATTCCACGAGAATTCTGTCAATATTCTTCCTGACGTTTTCCGTAACCTCGGCAGTAAATTTCAGGAGATATGAATTCACATAGGAAAAACCGAATTCTCCCGCAATACCGACATTTTTAAAAAATGTCATCAGCTTTATAAAGGACTCCTTGTAAAGCACGGGAATGGTTTTTTCTACAGTAACGAATGCATCCTTTCCGGAGGAAAAGTTATAGCTTTTGCTGTCCGAATAGTTTCTCATAAGCGAACAGAATTCGTGCCAAATCTGAGAATCGGCATTTTCCTTTTCCTTGTTTCCGGGCTCCGATTTATAAATATTCCACAACGCCTTATAAGCTTTCTGAAGCTCGGGCTCCTCATACACTATATTTTTGCCCTTTGAAACAAACATATCCTCGCTTTTCATAGAAGCTCTGAAGGGGATGTATGTGAGATATCTGCAGTTGTCCGAACAGCTGAATTCCTGCTTCACCGAATCAAAGCGGAAGCACGGAAAAAACTCATGGGCATTTTTCATACAGCCCGAAAGATATCCGCTTATAACACAATCATTCATCTGAATTGCACTGACGGCATCCCTTGACGAGCTTTTTTCGGACAGATATTTCTGAAGCATCATATGCTCGGTGCCGAAGGGACAGTAAAGGATATGAGAGGAATATAGATATTCCGCCTCCGTCATAAGCTTGTCCGTCAGAGCTCTTGTCTCACCGCTGTCCTCTCCCGAAATTACCAGAATACTGATTTTTGAAGGTATCATATGGTTTTCGAGAGTTGCTTTTACATAATCAAATGCACCCTTCACGCTGTCATAATCCGACTCAAGAGCATTGCCGCTGACAACATATGTAATTCTCTTGGGGGCTGTCATAATTGCCGCCGCCACATTATTGAAAAGCCTTGTTGTGCTGAATTCGTTATAGCTTTCCGTCACAAGAGGCACAAGCAGATGCATTTTCGGGGTATATGTGAGAATAAATGGAATGTTCCTTATAAGAGCCTCGTCCTTTTTCTTGAAATCAGTATAGGACTGGTCCTCAAGAGCGGGGAAAACCGCATTGTCAATTTCGTCAATAATTTTATTGATTTCTTTCTTGGTATCCGCTGAGGGTATTGTGTTTATATAATGCCTTAACACCCTGTGATGATATTTATATGAATTCACACAGGCATTGTCCTGAGAGCCGTCATCCTTTATTTTTCTGTCTTCCAGCAAGGCATTAACGGACAATGAGAAGGCATTATATACACTGCACAGTGCATCATTATCAAGATACTTATACACACTGTTCACCTTGCTGAACAGCTCGGCAGCATCAATCTCATGCCGTCTTCTGTGAAAGCTTCGGTGAAGCTCAACGGATACTCTGTCAAGGGGATCAAGAAGATTAAGAATTTCTTCATCGTCACAATTCCAATTCTCACGCCTGTTCCTTATCCAGAAGCTGTGAGAAAGCTTTGATTTTGCACCGCCTCGCATTTCACTCGGAACAAGACAGGGATGAAGCTTATTCCTCTTATCCTTTGTCGCAGTTTTCAGCGTGTCATAGCTTTCCTTTGGCATACATTTCCAGCCGTTTGCAATAAGCTCCGCATTCCAGCGTCTGTGCTCATACATCACCTGAAGCTCTGTTTTATCATCATCGATTTTTCTTAAAAATTCCCTTGCGGCAAAATCGGGCTCACTCATATCAAGTCCCATGCTGTAAAGCTTATATTTCATTGAAACCGCATTGGAGAAGGAGCTGTTCCAGTTATACACCTCAGTGAATTTCTTTTTTGAATACTCCGTATTTTCAAGAGTCCCCGTCCAAACAAGATGCACATTGAAAGCCATTCTGTCAAGGAGCTTATAATCGGGATTTTTATCCACCGTCATATTGACATCAACGGGAACGATGCAATCAGTTTCTGTGAGCATGGAAAGCTCGGACTCTATCTGAATTTTTCCGTTCTTATCCTTATCGCCGAAGAACATAAAAGCACAAAGGAAGCCTTCATCCGCAGAGAATGCATCGCGTGCCGCCTTTGATACTGCAAGATTAAGCTTATCGCTGTGCAATGCAGTGAAGCAGAAATCAAACTGCTTTTCCGAAAGTGCCGCTATATCCTTAAGCTCCTTTTTGTTTTTTTTGCTGTTTTCAGAGAAATTACCGCCGAGGAAGGATATTTTCCCGTAGGGAGCATCTGGCACCATTGCGGCTTTTTCTGAGTCAACCTCAAAATAGTTGCAGAATTCGGGACGGTTTCCGAGAAAATGCTTTTTATCCTCTGCTATTTCATTGGAAACCACGGTGATATCCGCCTCAAAATCGGGAATTTGCGAAAGCTGGAAGGCAATATCAACAAATCGGGAGGCATAGGCACCGAGACCGAGAACAAGAATATTGACCTTTTTAATGCCGTTTTCGTTTTTTGCAAATTTATAAAGAGGATAATCATAAAGCAGGTTCCACATGGCACCTGCGGCACCAAGCTTTGAGCCGCCCGAAATATACTCCTGCTTATCGTCAAATTGCATTGTCAGGTGCTTTTCACCTGTAACTCCCAGTATTTCCCCGCCTTCAACAAGACCGAAATAGGAAAGTGCCTCTTTAAGATCGTCAACAAGAAGATTTACACCCTCGTAAGCCTCATTTTCATCAAGGGTGAGACATTTTTTCAGAATATCGCATATTTTCCTCTGAAGAAGTCTGTCTTCTGTCTCAACCGAGTCTCTGAAAAGAGGTGAAGCAGAAATAAGGGACTCTATACTGTTATACCGCTCTTTGAAATATACAGTATTCAGCACGCGGACAGGCTCAGCATAGGCAGTTCCCGTAGGGCTTCGGTCCTCGATGACATATTCCTTGTCCAAGGGGACAAAAAGGCAATTATCATATGCATCCTTGCCGTTCTCATCTGTTGTCTTTTCCATAACAAGTGCATTGAAAAGGCAGGCACCGATACTGAATATATCAAATTTTACGGAAAGTTTCTTGGCATCGGGACGAAGATACGGACTTCTGAAGCCGCCCGTGCCGAAGGAGCGAAGCTCACCGCCCCCGATCATGGGATGGAAGGTATTTACGTCAATCAGAGAAACCTCCGAGCTGACACCGCCCACAATTTTTTTAATTCCGAAATTTCCCGGTGTGATGTCAAGGTGAAGAAGAAGTGCACTGTGAAGGGCATTGACGGCACCTGCAAGATTTTTCACCGTTTCCAAAATCATTTTCAGATGCTCTGTCTTGTTTTTACCCTTAACCATATCCGAGCATACGGCTTTAAGATATTCACAGAAGGTCATCAGCTCTCCGTCATAGGGCATCCACACATAATAGGTAAAATTCCCGTCTCCCGTGAGACCTCTCAAAAGATAGAAGGTGGATATGGGAGAAAAAAGCTGCTTATTTTTTAGTCTCACCTGCTCTAAAGAGCTGTAGGC
Source organism: Acutalibacteraceae bacterium (assembly GCA_045590915.1). Taxonomy (GTDB): domain Bacteria; phylum Bacillota; class Clostridia; order Oscillospirales; family Acutalibacteraceae; genus RUG806. Next base: position 4,186 of record JAZNRX010000073.1, read on the forward strand.
CTTTACGAAAATATCACGAGCTTGAGTAAAATAAGGAACGGACACATCAGCACATCTAAGCTGATTTCTGTTCACATCATCTGCCGAGGTGTCACGGTACAGGCTGAATGCATTTTTTCTGTCACTATCCATATCAACGGGATAGAATTCCTTGAGAATACCCGGAACGGCATTCCCTCTGGTGTCTGTCATCTTAGCCTTATAGCATACACAGGATGAGCCTGCACCCTCCACAGACTCTATTTCAAAATCACATTCCCGTGAAAAATCGGGGCTGTAAAGCTTTATAAATGAATTCTTCTGCAAATAAGTCCTGTTATCCTTAATTTCCATTTGAGTTCCTTTCACAATCAACAAGGCTTCATATACACAAACGAACAGTCGTCATTGTTGATTTCCTTTTCAAATTCTTTTTTCAGCTGTTCAATTTTTTCTTCCGCAATAAGCTTTTTATACTTTTTGCTTCTTTCATCATCGGAAAACATAAGCCGCCAGGCTCCGTCCGATGCAATTAAATACCCGTCGAAATCCCCGTCCTCAAAAAATGCAACGGACGAGCATTCCTGAGCCCCCTCGGTCATGGAGCTGCAGGAGGGAGAGGCACCCAGCTTACACACATCAAGGCAGATAACACTGCCATTTTTCACTCCGTACACCCTGCTGTCTCCCAGAGAAAAGGTCATAAGCCTTCCTGTTTTCTTATTTCGGCAGGTAAAGCTTAAGGTGCTTGAATATTCTGTTGCCTTTACGCCGTTTTTATAAGCATACTCCTTAAGCCTTCGCTGGAGGAAATCCGCAAGTATATAGGATGCCTTTTCCTCATTCAGACTGAAAATATAATCGCAGTCCTTTGTCAGTATATCACGAAGCAGTTCTACGGCAAAACGGGCTCCGTCACCGGATTTTCTGCAGGAGGAAACTCCGTCTGCCACTGCTCCGAACTCAATTTTGTCATTTTCTTCATACAGCACCGCATCCTGATTTTCCGTGTTCACGGCAAGATGAAGTGCCCCTGTTTTTGTATAAAAATTATCTGTTATGAAAATTCGCTCCTTTGTTTATTTGTTTAAGCACGCAACCGTATAGCATTTCCTGTAGGTCAGGAAAATAAGAAGCAGGTCAAAAATGTTTTTTGACGAAATCTGCTGATAATTTGTTTCATAAAGAATTCTGTTCACACCGTAATATTTTCTTCCGTCGGCATTGACCTCGTATTCTTCACAGAAATAGTCATAAAAATCATTGAAGCCCTCAATGTGCTTCAGAGCTTTTGCATCCTCACCGTCTTTTTTCACTTCCTTGGAGAATTCGTAAAGGAGAGCATCGGAATAACGGGAAAGAATGTCACTGCGGCATAAAACAGCCTCCTCACCGTAATGAGTTTCTTCGTCAAATCCCACCCAATAGGACTCGGAAAATCTGTTTACAAGCTGAACGAAATCCTCTGTTACATAAAGAGTATTCTTTTTTCTGTTTTCCTCTGAAATATCGGTGCTGTAGCGTATTGCAAACTCATCCTCATTGGATAATTCAAAGGAAAAGCCGTCAATAACTACGGGAAGCTTCGCTTCATTGCATTTTTTTACGAGAGCATCATAAATTCTCTTTGCCGTTCTTCTGTCATTGGCAAGCTGACTTGCGATTATCCACGAAACATTGGCATCGTCACTGTCCTTATCAAAGCGGCATTCGAAATTATCAAGAATAAAGGACTTGAATTCTTTTTTGTCGGCACTGAATATTCTTTCAATAACTCTGGTCTTATATGTATCGGTTATTACGGCACCGCCGTTTTTTTCGGAAATATTCTTCTTTTTCAGGTCTTCGGCAGTTTTTGCCCTTGTGCTGTTTTTGCAGGATTCAATGAGAGCAAGTGTCTCATAAAGCTTCATAGCGGGTGACATATTATCTGCGGAAATAAAATAGAGGTAGATACACTCAACAAAATTTTTCCAGTTTATTCCGTAGCCGTCCACTGTCATTTCCTCGTTTTTGCCCTTGGGGCCGTTTACAAGATTATCCGTATAAAAATCGTGGAAAAGACACTTGTTTATATCCGCGGTATCATCAATAACCTCATCCGCAGACTTTCTGAAGCTCATATTGAAGGCTATGGCAAAAATATAGAGATATTCTCTTGTTTTCTTCTGGTTGTTGAAATAAGCCTCGGAGAAGGAGAAGGCAATTTCTGCCAAACGGCAAAGACCTCCGTCTTTGAGCTGTACCATTTCCTCAAAGGTTACCTTTTTTGCACAGGAAATAATATCGGATTTATACTTTTCCTCAATAAGCTCCTTGAGAGAGGGAGAAAAATAGTTGTCAGAGCCCAAGGCTATTATCTTTCCGTCTTTTCTCTCAATTCTGTCTCTGCCCATAATCATTTTTTCTTCGCCGTCAACAATCACCATACCAAAGCCGAACTGCTTTACGAACTGACGGAAAATGAGAAGTGCGGTAAGCCTTCTGTCCTCATCCTTGCTTTTCCCGAATTTCATATCCGCACCTATGAGTTCGGGACTTATTACACTAAGTCTTCTGAGCACAAGTCTTCTCATATAATCCTCAGAGGACTTATACTCCGTATATTTTTCAAAAAGATACTGGAGGAATATGATGTCACACTCCTTGATGGTGGGCATAGCGGCTGCCGCGGCTCTGAACTGAGATAAGCCCTTTTCATAATCTCCAAAGGGGGAAAATAAAGAGCTCTCATTTTCCTCGTAAAACTTCTTGAACTGCTCATTAGATGCACTGAGAATATCGGTCAGTGCCTTGTGGCTGTCAAGAATCTGAGAAAAGCCTGCGGCAAGGTTATCCTTATTCTTCTTATAAAATGCTGTCAGCTTATTAAAATATTTTGCCGCTTCCTCTCTTGTGTGGAGGGATTTCAGCTTTTCGGGCATTTCATCCTTTACGCTCTCAAGAAAAACTGTATATAAATCTGAACCTGTCATCATATTCTCTCCTATCAAATTATAATTTCAAAGCCTCAATACATATTTATGTATTATTTATACCGATTATACTACAAAAAAAACATCTTTTCAACAAAAACACCATTCAGCCTTATCATAATATACAAAAAACCAACCCCCCATTAAAATTTTTTGCACCTTAATGTGCGTGATATTTAAAAGCTTTATACATATAAATTCTTTTTTCCGACCGCCTGCCTTTCTTTGGTTTTTTCCTAAAAGTTCTTTTTCACTCACCTTCTTTTTTTACAGCTGCTTTTGTTGTATTTAATATATAATAAAAAAATCCCCCTTTGAAAAAGGGGGAGGCATTTTTGCCGTATAAAAATTTTTTTTGTTAAAATACAGTGTCCGGACTGCTTATAACCTGTTGCCCCAGACATCCTCTGCAACAACGGTGATTTTTGCATTATCGGGCAGCTTCACCTTTTCGAAGCTTACCTTCTCGGGTGCTTCGGCATAATAATAACCGGAGAATACCCAATCCTCATGTAAAAGATTTCCGTTTTCATCGTGAGCCAAAAGACGGTAGAGATAAACCGCATTGTCCTCACTGACTACCTCATTCTGCTTAACGGTAATTTCCTTTTTACCGAAAATATTCTTTACACTGACCTCAAAAGCACCGAATTCCTCGGGGAAGGAGGAATTCTCACGTCTTTCGTCGTGGGAATACTTTGTTTTTACAGCCTCGGTTACATTATCAACGAGATATTCCTTGACAATTTCACCTGCATCAATATCCATAACCTTAATAAGAGCTCTGCCGTTTTCGTCAACCTCAATCATAAGAGCCTGTGTCATGGACTTATAGCCGTCGGGATGAACACTTGTTTCATCGTCTACGGTAAATTCATAATAAGCAAGTCCGCCGTCACCGATTGCTGTGAAGCTTCCCTGCCATATTGAACGAGGATCGTTTGCGGGATAGTGTGAATGTCCCGAAATGTGAATTACCTGAGGATATTTTTCAAGCACCTCGGTGAAGGTATCCATTCCCCAGCCGTCATAGGAATAGCTTCCGAAAACGGTGTTGAGAACATGCTCATGCTGGAACACGAAAACAGGCATATCGGGAGCATCTGCAGTTGCCTTTTTAAGCTCCTCATCAAGCCATTTTACCTGATTTTCGGAATAATGAACACCGTCCTCATTTGCACGGGAAATACCGATGAAATGAATTCCGTTTATAACGCGGTGGAAATCGGTTTCCTGACCGGTAAGCTCTGTGAAAATTTCAAGGGATTTTGCATCATATGTGCTGCCGTCGTGGGATTTTGCAACAACGGCAAGTCTTTCGGTGCCGTCCTTAATTGCTCTGTCTGTGGTTGCGGCAAAAGCTGAAAATGCAGTAAAGGTGCCGTCATCGGTAATGTCACCGCTGAAAACAAAGGCATCAACCTTGTCATAATCTCCGTCGAGAGCCGCAAGAGCATAAGAAGCCTCAATCATATTGTTTATTCTGTGACAGCTTTTGTCACCCAGTGCAATAATGTGAGTGTCACTGGTGGCAACAAAACGCATCACGGGAACAAACCCGTCATCCGCCGCCTCAAAATCAGGCGAACACATAAAGGGAGCAAAAACCGAAGCAAAAATCATAAGAAAGCTTAAAATAACCGAATAAATACTCATATTTTCTTCCTCCGTATATAAGCTACACTAATTATATAAAATAATCCTCTCTTTTGCAACAGTCAATCACTCATCCTGTGCAAATTATCACCGAAAAAGAAAAAACTGTCCTGAATTAAGATAATGCAAATTCAGAACAGCGTTTATTCTATTTTATTGAATATTTTTTCTTTACGGACGGGAAGAAGTGAGCATAATAAAAAATCTTTATAAATTCCATACCTGCAAAAAACGTGGAAATAATAAAATTAATGAGATCACCTGTTTTTACAGATTTCAAGGCATCCGTAATAACCTTCTTTGCAAAGCCGAATTTTTCGGTTCCGGGAACATCCTTTGCTGTAAAGCTTCTCCACATATAATATGCTCTTACAACCTTTATATCAATATCAGGAATACCTGAATAGTTATATTCAAGCCTTTCCATAGGACTTTTTTTGGTATATTCCTCAAGAGAGTCAACCTCAACATATCTGCCGCTTTCAACAAGAGATCTGTATATTTCTGCTCCCGGTATAAGTGCAAGATAATTCAGATTGATAAGACTTGTATCAAGCGACTCTATCAATGCTACAGTATCCTTAAGGTCATCTTCTGTTTCGTCGGGGAAGCCGGCTATAAATGAACCGATACAGGCAATTCCCGCTTTTTTACAATCACGGAAGGTATCCGCAATTTTATCATAATCTATTCTTTTGTTTATCCTCTCAAGCACTGCCCGTGAGCCGCTTTCAATGCCGAAGAATATCCAACGGCAGCCGCTGTCCGACATATAACGGAAATCCTCTTCCTTAAAAAGACCTATTCTGGTCTGACATCCCCACACAAAATCAAGCTTCAATGCCTTCAGACTGTCGCATATTTCGTGCATTTCATTTCTGTTACGGCACCACATTTCATCGGCAAAATATACTCCGTCCATACCGTATGTGTTTACAAGGTGGCGGATTTCATCAAGAAGCACTCCGAGAGGAAAGTCGGATCGTAGCCATGTCGTTCTGTGAGCCAAGGAGTTGAGTTGCCAATTTGTCTTCCTAAGACCGCT
>JAZNRX010000074.1:0-5235 GCA_045590915.1 Acutalibacteraceae bacterium
CTCCCATTAACGCGGCATTTACAATTTTCCTTTTCAAGTGGTCAGGCTATGATCCCACAATTCCCATGCTCCCTTGGTCGCAGGGCAGTGCAACAATATATCAGAAGGTTTTCTTCCTCTTTGTCGGCATCGGACTTTTCCCCAAGGTAATTCATATCATTCCTTATTTCTTCTATGACCTTGTAGGCGAAAAGAGAGAGCAGATGTACATTGCTCTTAACGAAAGAAGAGCACTTCTTGCAAAAGAACAGACAATCAACGAGGAAATCCTCGAAATGATGGAAAATCTCGAAGAAACTGTTGAGGTATAATATGGAGCAGTTTGTAAAGGATCAGATAACGGCAGGTCTTAAATACCTGCCGGGAAATCTCCTTAAATCATATTTTGTAAAATCCTCCTCTGAGGAGACAAAGAAATTCAGAGAAAAGGTCGGCTTTATCAGAGGTGTGTGCCATCCCACAGATAATTATGAGCAGATAAAGGGTGCAAACATCGGTTGGATAAGAATTGACATTCCTTTCCCTTATGATGAGGACGGCAGTATTTCTCAGTCCTATATTTCCTTCAAGGAAAGATGCAGAAAATTTCAGGAAAACGGCATAAAGGTTATGGCGGTAACTCCTTATCCAAAGGATTATATCGACTTCGGTGCAGACATCAGAACCGATGAGGGCACCGAAAAGATAAAGGAAATAGGAAGATTTCTTGTAACCGATATGCAGGGTGTTGTTTCAGGTTTCCAGATAACAAACGAAATGGGAATTCCCCGTTTCACAATTCCTCTGACGCTTAAAGATGCGGCAAAATTCATCGGTGTAAACCTTGAGGTAATGTATCCTTTGAAAAAGGATATTATTGTAGGCTATAACAGTGCAGGTCCCGAAGCCGGACTTCACGCGTGGCTTTTGCCTTATATGAAATTCTGTGACTATGTGGGCGTGGATATTTATATGGGTTGCTTCTTCACAATGCCCGGCTTTATATGGATATTTGAAGCTCTGTGCAGATACTTGTGGGCGATGACAAAAAAGCCCGTGCTTATTCAGGAATTCGGATATTTAAGCGGCGGAGCGCCGAGAACAAAAGAGGAAAAGAAGGCAATGCTTCAGCGTTGCGGTGTGAGCAGTGAAAAAGAGGCTCAGAAGAATATTGAGCAGTTTGTTAAAAATATGCCCGAGCACTTCGCTGAGCATGTAAAATATGTTTGTGAAAATGATCCCTCAAGATATTTCGGCTTTATCTTCAAAAGCGATATGAAAAATCATTTTTACTGCGAGCTTCCGCGAATTACAAAAATTCCCGGATATCCTCACACCCCCGAAGGACAGGCAAGATTTTTCGAGGACTGCATATCCCGTCTTTACAGTCTTCCGTTTATCTGCGGATGTAACATTTATTGCTATAAGGATCCCGATATGTGTTACTATTGCGGACAGGAGGAATGTCCCACGGAAACCCGTTGGGGACTTGTTGACTCCAAGGAGAGAGAAAAAAGCTCTTATAAGGCAGTCCGTAATGTTTTCGGCAGAATAAAATGGCTTGAAGCCGTGGAAAAGAAATGATAAAACGGCGTAGGCGGCTTCCGCTTACGCCTTTTAAGAGGGAAAAATGATGAGTAATGCACTTTTTGAAGCGGTACAAAGAGAAACAGATCCTATGTATGATGCCGCAGTGATAACCGCTGACGGTGTTGAATATTGGCACAATGAGAACTGTAATTTTGCCAACAACGGTCATTCCGTTACCAAGTTTTTTATATCATCGGCAATAGGTGTATTGGTGAGTGAAGGAAAAATCAGGCTTGCGGATAAGGTTACGGATTTCTTTACAAAGGAAGAAACGGGAGAAACTATAGACAGCGGTTGGTATGCTGTAACCGTAGAGCATGCTTTACAGCATAAAACAGGTATGCTTCACATCCCTTACGGTGTAGATGAGGATGAGCATATTGCCTTAATCGGTGAGGATTTTCTTAAATATGTATTTTCAATAAAAATAGAAGCAAAACCCGGAACGGAATATAAATACAGTGATGCGGCTTATTATCTTTTAGGCAGAATTATTGCAAAAGCCGCAGGAAAAACTGCCTATGAATTTATCCGTGAAAGGCTTGCAACCCCCTTGAGCTTCAAGCAATGGGGAATGCTTTTGTGTCCTCACGGTCACACCATAGGCGGCGGAGGTCTTTACACAAGAAGTGACGACAACGCAAAGCTTGGTTTCTTATGGGCAAATGAAGGAAAAATCGGTGATAAAGAGATTATTTCCTATGACTATATAAAAGCCGCTATGGAAAACGATTATGCTTCAACATCATTCAGAGGCACTGATGTCTTTCTCAAAACGGGTTCAAAGGGCCAGTGTGTTGCATATTCTCTCAAAAGAAAAGCCGCGGCGGCATGGCACGGATATTCCAATGAGGACGGCAACAACAGAAACGACAGACTGCTTCTTGCTTTTTGTCAGTTCCTTGATGATAAATTTGGTGAATTAAAGGAGTAATATTATGAGATTTGGTGTTTGTACCGGTATAGATAATGAAGAAAATGTAAGAATTGCCGCAGAAAGCGGATATGACTATATAGAGTGCGGCTTTCAGATGTTTGCCAATGCAACCGAGGAACAGCTCACCGAGTGGGAGGAAAGAGAGAAGAAATACGGCATTTATGCAGAAGCGGCAAACTGTTTTCTTCCCAATTCTCTTCTCGTAACGGGAGATAATGTTGATTATGATGCACTTCGGGAATTCGTTGCAAGAGGAATGAAGAACTCTGCAAGAATGGGCCTTAAAACCGTTGTTTTCGGTTCATCCGGAGCCAGAAGCATAAAGGAAGGCTATTCATATGAAAAGGCTGTCAGACAAATGGCATATTTCCTTCGTGAAATTGCTTCTCCCGAAGCAGCAAAATACGGCATCACCGTTGTTACAGAGCCCTTGCAGAAGGCTGAAACCAATATGATAAACACCGTAAAAGAGGGTGTTATGCTTGCAGCTATGGCAGACAGGGAAAACATCCGCTGTCTTGCAGACCTTTTTCATATGGAGCAGTGCGGTGATACAGCAGAGGATATTCTTATGATCAAGGATTCCATAATTCACGCCCACATTTCAAATCCCGTGGGAAGAGAGGGCAAAAAGAGAATTTATCCTCTTTCTGCTGATGAATTTGACTATAAGGCATTTCTTGATGCGCTGAGAGAGGGTACATGCGAAAGATGCTCCATTGAGGCGGCTGTAACCGATTTTGCTTATGAAGCCCCCCTTGCAATTAAAATGCTCAGAGGACTTTGATTTTTTTCGGCGGTTTGCCCCTGTGCAGACCGCATTTTACTTTCATTTTCTATTGCTTTATACTGTAAAATAATGTAAAATATCTGTGTAATATTTCATTGGAGGTATATGTGTTATGATGAAAATTGGCGTAATCCCCGATTCCTTTCAGGTTCCCTTTAAGGAAGCCGTAATCCTTGCACGCGATATGGGCGTAAAAGGTCTTCAGCCTTATGTTACGGGCGGAGAGCTTGCTCCCGAAAATCTCACAAAAGAGGACAGAGCGGATGTTCTTAAATATGTCAAGGATAACGGATTGGTGTTTTCTGCATTATGTGCGGATTTCGGTCTTCATTTCAATGAAAAGGATACAAATGAAGAGGGAATTCTCCGTACAATGAAAATGATGGATTTAGCCCTTGATTTTGATACAAGAGTAATCACAACCCACATCGGAAGAGTTCCCGATGATGAAAACTGTGAGGAATATTATAATATCGTAAAAACCATTGAAAGACTCGGAAGATACGGTGACAAAATAGGTGTTTCCTTTGCAACGGAAACAGGTCCCGAAATGGCAATAAAGCTCAGAGGAATTCTTGAAAAAGCAGATACAAAGAGTGCAAAGGTTAATCTTGATCCTGCAAACTTCGTAATGTGTGCAGGTCAGGATCCCGTTGAAGCGGTGCATATCCTTAAGGATTATATAGTGCACACTCACGCTAAGGACGGTGTTAAGCTTTCCGCAACTGACTATCAGGAATACCCCTTGGGACAGGGCGGTGTGCCTTTCCCCGAATACATAGCCGCTCTTAAAGAGGTGGGTTATGACGGATTTCTTACCATTGAAAGAGAAGCCGGTGCAACACGCTTTCAGGACATCAAAAATGCAGTTGCTTTCCTGACAGATATTCTCAATAAACTATATTGATGAGGAGATAAATTATGGCACTTAAAGTCGGAATTATCGGTAACGGCGGCATTGCAAACGCCCATATGGACGGCTACAAGGCACTCGGGGATGAGATTGAGCTTGTTGCCTGCTGTGACATCAATTTCCCCAAGGCAAAGGCTTATGCCGAAAAATACGGCATTCCTAATTTCTATGACAACTGCTATGATATGCTTAAGGAAAATCAGCTTGACATCGTAAGCGTTTGCACATGGAATAATGCCCACGCAGAATGCTCAATAGCCGCTCTCAATGCAGGCTGTCACGTCCTTTGCGAAAAGCCCATGGCTATGAATACCGAAGAAGCACTTAAAATGAAGGAAGCCGCTGAAAAGAACGGCAAGCTTCTTATGATAGGCTTTGTTCGCCGTCAGGGCAACGATGCGGCTGCAGCCATTGATTACATTGAAAAGGGTTTTCTCGGAGACATTTATTATGCGAAGGCTTCATATCTTCGCCGTTGCGGTTTTCCGGGCGGTTGGTTCGGAAATAAGGAGCTTTCGGGCGGCGGCCCTCTTATTGACCTCGGTGTTCATGTAATTGACCTTTCCCGTTATATTATGGGATGTCCCAAGCCTGTTACGGTTTTCGGTGCAACATTCAATAAAATCGGAGCGAGAAATCACATAAAAGGCACGGAATGGCTCAGTGAAACCGTTGTGGAGGAGCCTGTGTTTACCGTTGAAGACCTTGCCACTGCTATGATACGCTTTGACAACGGTGCGGTTTTACAGGTTGAGGCTTCATTTAATCTCAATACCAAGAGCGGTTGCGGAGATATTATTTTCTTCGGTGACAAGGCAGGACTTAATCTCAGTCCTTTTGAACTTTACACAGAGGTTAATAATGAGCTGGCGGATATTATTCCTCACGGCTGTAACGATTTTAATTTTGACCGTGATTTCAAGAGAGAGGTTAAAAACTTTGTTGACAGCGTAAACGGAAAAGCAAAATGTCTTGCAACAGCAGATGACGGCGTTGAGCTTATGAGAATTCTCGATGCCATTTACC
>JAZNRX010000075.1:0-5939 GCA_045590915.1 Acutalibacteraceae bacterium
TAATCACTCGAAATACCTTGGTGTTTATGATACACACCAAATAAACACCAAAGTGAAAATTTGGGTAAAAATGAAAAGACTCTGGACGGGCGGGAAAGGCTTGTTCAGAGTCTTGGTTTTTGTGTCTTTATATTGTAAAAAGTGTTGATATATAAGGGATTTGGGGATTAGTGAAAAGTGAATAGTGAAGAGTTAAAAAGTAAAAAAGCATCGACGATGTCGATGCTTTTTTGGTCCGAGTGGCGAGACTTGAACTCACGGCCTCTTGACCCCCAGTCAAGCGCGCTCCCAACTGCGCCACACCCGGTTGTTTGGAACAGATAGAATAATACCATATGTTTTCAGAAAATGCAAGTGTTTTTTTGAAATATTTTCAATTTTTTTAATTAATGTATATTCTTTACAATATTATTTTGTTTACATGAGTTTTTTTATGAGGTATAATGAATAGGAACAATAAAAACAAACAAAAAAATAGAATTAATTAATCAGCGGAGATGTTTATATGAATGAGATAATCGGCAGAGAGGTTTTATTTTTACATACTGATGAGAAAACACCGAGGAACGGTGAGGGTACATTTTTGAGACTTGAAAGCGGTGCTGTGCTTTTCGTATATACAAAATTTTCGGGTAGTGAATGGCATGATGATGCAGCTGCTGATATTGCTTCTCTTACATCTTATGACGATGGTGAAACCTGGGAGGATGCAAGAATAATTATCAAACACGATGAGACGGCAAGAAATCTTATGTGTCCGTCACTAATAAGAATGAACAACGGTGATATCGGTATTGTATTCTTAAAAAAGATGAAGGACGGAATAAATGCTGTGCCTTGGTTCACACGGTCTTCTGATGAAGGAAAAACCTTTTCCGAGCCTTTCAGATGTATTCCGGACTACAAAAATTATTATGTAATAGAAAATGATCACGCTATAGTTCTTAAAAACGGCAGAATTATCATACCTGCAAACTATCATACAAAAGATGTTGACGGAACGCTTGACTATAATGAACACGGTCTTAAGGTGGTTTTCAGTTCAGATGATGACGGACAGACTTGGTTTGAGCTCTGCGAGAGACAGGACATTCCCTTTGCCAACAGAAGTGAAACAGGGCTTCAGGAAACATGTATTTATGAAATGCAGGACGGAAAGCTAAGGGCAATATCCCGTACAGATATGGCTTTTCAGTATGAATGTTTTTCGGATAATTCCGGTGAAAGCTGGACTACACCTGAGCCAAACAGATTTTTTTCTTCACCCGACTCCCCTCTTCTTATGAAGAAAGCCTGCGGTTTTACCCTTGCAGTATTTAATCCTATTCCCAATTATACTACCCGTGACGGTGAAAAAGCATGGGGACGAACTCCTCTTGTTTGTGCCGTTAGCGATAATGACGGCAATAGCTTTGACCGAATATTTTTCCTTGAGGATGATCCTGAAAACGGATATTGCTACCCCGCGATTTTTGATGGCGGAGATTATGCACTTATTGCCTATTATCATTCAGACAACAACGAGGTACCACTGACGGCACTTCGAATGAAGAAAATATCAAAGAATGAATTAAAGGTGTGTGAATAATATGGATTTTGTTTGCGTAAGAGACAACATATCTGTATATGGTGACGGTATACACGATGACACAAAGGCATTGCAGGAATGTATTGATGAAGTAAAGCATGGGGGTACTGTTTATTTCCCTGACGGAACATATCTTATTTCAGGAGCACTTATTTTCTACTCCAATCAACACCTTATTTTCTCCGATAATGCCGTGCTTTTAAGAAGTGCAGAGGAAGGAAAGCTGACAAGATACCTCCTCGCTTCATACTCCGAGCCTGATTGGAAGGAATATGAAGGCACTCACGATGTTATAATCTCAGGCGGTATTTTTGACGGAAACGGAGAAATGACTGAAAAATGCACACTTCTCAATACCGTTCACTGCAGTAATATAATCATTGAAGGCTGCCGTTTTGTTCATTGTGCCCGTTGGCATTTTATTGAAATAAACGGAACTGAAAATGCAGTTGTAAGAAACTGTGTATTTGACGGCTGCACCTATACCGACACCCCTGAGGAGCTTCTGAATGAACAAATTCAGCTTGATTTTGCAAGACACGGCTCATACGGTCCCGTATATAACTGCGACGGTAAGCTTATTGATTTTTGCAGTGACGACACCGTCTGCAGAAATATAATAATTGAATCGAACGTATTCAAATGCAGCGGCTTCCCTGCAATAGGTCACCACGGAGACTGTTCACATCATAATATTACTATCCGTAATAATGTTTTTGACGGTTATTCGGGCAGTTTCGGCAAAAGCAGAGGATATATCATATTCAGACCGAAGGTATACAACATAAGCATTTGTAACAATGTGTTTTTAGCTCCCGAATACGAAATTTCTATACCTAACATATGTACGGTTATAGAAAATACGAATAAAGATGCCTTAACGGAAAATGACAATGTATATTCAGGGTATTTCACAGAAATAACTGTTCGGGGAGAAAACACATATTCCGGATAATAACAGTCCGCAAAATTTACTTTACTTAAAAATTTTTATATGTTACAATAAGTCAGAAATATAATAAAAAGAGGTTGATTGAATTGAGTCTTGAAAAATATAAGGGTATAATTCCTGCTTTTTATGCTTGCTATGATGAGAACGGTGAGGTTTCCGTCGAAGGAACAAAGCAGTTGGTTGAATTTCTCATTGAAAAGGGTGTAAAAGGACTTTATGTCGGCGGTTCTTCCGGTGAATGTATTTATCTTACCGTCCCCGAAAGAAAGAAAACTCTTGAAGCTGTTATGGAAGCCGCAAAAGGCAGACTTACAATAATTGCACATGTTGCCTGTAACAACACAAGAGAAAGCTGTGAGCTTGCCCGTCACGCTGAAGCTCTCGGCGTTGATGCTATCGCTACCATCCCTCCCATTTATTTCAAGCTTCCCGAAAGAGCTATAGCAAAATATTGGAATGATATTTCTGCAGCGGCTCCCAATACAGATTACATAATTTACAACATTCCTCAGCTTGCAGGTGTTTCACTGACACTGCCTCTGTTTGATGAAATGCTTAAAAATCCCAAAGTTATCGGTGTAAAGAATTCTTCAATGCCTATTCAGGACATTCAGATGTTCAGAAGACAGGCAAAGATGGCAGGCAAAGAGATTATTGTATTCAACGGTCCCGATGAACAGTTTGTTGGAGGAAGACTTATCGGTGCTGAAGGCGGTATCGGCGGTACTTATGCTGTTATGCCCGAGCTTTTTGTAAAGCTTGATGAAATGATTAAATCAGGTGACGTTGAAAACGCAGGAAAGCTTCAGGATGATATCAATGAGGTTATTTACACAATGTGCTCCGGCAAGGGCAATATGTACGCTGTTGCAAAGGCTGCACTTAAAAAGAGAGCAGGTCTTGAGTTGGGCGGTGTAAGAGAGCCTCTTCTGAACCTTGCGGACGGTGATGAGGCTGTTGTAGAAAAAACTGCAGCTCTTGTTGAAGCCGCAGTAAAGACCTGGATTGACTGATAAATAATACTGTAATCCGCACCATAGCAAGCAGCTATGATGCGGATTTTTCATTTAGTACTCAATACTGTTTATTATTTTTTTGAATGCCGAATTTTCTTTGAACGCTTCTGAAAGCGGATATCTTTTTGTTAATAGATGCTTTACTCTGCTTTGCATTTTACTTGTTCCGAGGTTTGTTTTTGTCTTTTCAAAAACTGCACCGTTTACAACAGGTGATGTACTCACACAAATGTCAGGTAAACTGTCAAAGGCTTTGGCAAGTCTCACTTCTTCCTCAAAGCATCTGAGGGCATCTTCTTCATCACCGTTCAGATAATTCTTTACTCCGAGATAGCCATAATTGTAAATAATATGATTGAAGCTCTTTCCGTAATCCTCATCGGGCATAACAGCTTTCAGCAAATTGATAAAACTCTCTAAAATTTTTTCATTATAGTCCATAGGCTCATCATATGTTCTGAACAAGGTTTCACCAAGCAATCTTAAAAGCTCAGAAACACCGTTTGCACAGGCCTGTTTCCTTTTTTCTGCATCATTGTGATAAATATACATAGCTTCAATATCTCTTGAGTTCTGCATCAATGGCAAACTCGACAATACTTTTTCAGCATGGGATATATCTACTCCGCTTGCATCAATCACACTTAATCTGCTAAGATATCTGCACATCAGTTTCTTCGCACAAATTCTGATACTATCGTTTGTGCATTGCTCCTGAATCAAATCATAAATATTCTGCGCATCATCCCTGACCTCAAGCAAACGATTTTCATTAAGATCAGCATTTACAAGGCAGTTCAGGTATTTTACAAGCAAATCAAAATTCCCTGGGAATTCACACACCGCTTGCTTCATCAATGCTGTTACATCTTCAGGTTTATGCTCACTCCAAAGTCTTGAATACTCATTGCAATAATGTTGTATTTTTCGTTCCTGTTCAATTTTGTTAATACCAAGAAGATTATCAACGCTTGTACCGAAAAATGATGCTATTGAAGGAAGCATGGTAATATCGGGATATGTTTCGTTACGCTCCCATTTACTTATGCTTTGATTGGTAACACCGAGAAAATTTGCAAGAGTCTCCTGTGTTATGTTTTTATTTTTTCGCATTGATTTTATTGTATCTCCGATATTGATTGTCAATTCAGTCATCTCCTTAAAGAAATCAACAGTGCTGTTGTCATCTGTATCGTACCAATTTTTCAGGCACAAATCAATGACTTGTTCAGAGATATTAAATCAACTTACGGTTGGACTGTTCGCAATATAGTTGATAGCAGATAGCTGCAGATAATAAAGATACAAAATTTTTATCGCATTAAGGCAAATTTATACAATCCACTGAAATTTATATATGTTTTTTGTTTGGTGCATTACTTTTCTTGATTTATATGGACAATTATACCTCACTATTTATTAAAAACGTAATCCAAAGCATCACCGTCATCTTGAATACGAAATAGCGTAAATCCTGCTTTTTCAAAAGCCCTTTGAGAAGCTTTGTTGCTTGGAAAAATTACTGCATCGGCACTATATATATCACGACCAATTATTGATGTTCCGTTTGCGAGAAGCTCTTTTATCATTTCAGAACCCTTTCCCTTATTCCGTTTTTCAGGAGCGACAAAGGTTTCCATAATTGTAAAAGTACCGTCGTGAAAACCAAACTGTATTACGGCAAAGGGCATTTCGTTTTCAAAAACTACCTTACACCAATAATTCTCACCAACAATGTTCTCTCCGTAATTCGCCCAATATTCATAATTATCACGAAAGCCGTCATCTATTCCGGTCATTCTGATAGCGTGTTCATCAAGCCAAGTTTCAACATATTCCATTGTTTCGGGATTATAATCACGCCAACAGTATTTCATTTTTTATCAACTCCGAATTTTTTCACAATTATGGTACCATATAAATATCCATCGGATCAATATCAAGGTGCTTGCATATTTTAATAACTATATCAAATGATGCACCGCCGATATCACGGGAAAGCAATGTCATCAATGTGCTGTACGGTATATCTGCTTCAATGGCGAATTGTCGCAAACTCGTATATCTGTCTAAAATCAGGTTCCGAAGTTTTGTTTCTCTGCTCATTTTGGTTCCTCTGCAACTATAACTCTGATACCTGTATCTTCAAGGGCGGTAATCTGTTCTTCTGCGCAGTCCCAGTCTGTAATAACCAAATTAAATTCGTTGACATCACAGACCTTTACAAAAGAATTTACACCGACTTTGCTACTTGGTATCAGAAGACATTTTTTTCTGCTGTTTTTAAGAACAGTCCTCTGAAAAGTTGCTGTTTCGTCAGTGCCATTGGAGAGACCAAAATCTGCTGTTAAGCCTGAGCCAGTAATAAAGCAAATATCAAAAT
>JAZNRX010000076.1:0-3747 GCA_045590915.1 Acutalibacteraceae bacterium
TACAGCACTTAATGTAATATGCTTACAGACAAACGGAGAATATATTGAAAGATTGCAGGAAAAAGCTCTGACTCTTGTACAGGATATTCCCGACGAAAACATTGTTGTTTCAACCGACGGCAGACTTCTGTGGCGGGTTATTGACAATCTTATGAACAATATCTGCAAATATTCCATGCCGGGAACAAGAGTTTATCTGTCCTTATGGCAACACGGCGACAGAGCATTCATATCCTTCCGTAACATTTCAAAAACAAAGCTGAATATTGATCCTGATGCTCTGACGGAAAGATTTGTCCGAGGTGACACATCAAGAAACACAGAAGGCTCCGGTCTGGGACTTTCCATTGCAAATTCACTCACAGAGATCATGGGCGGAAAGCTTTCCATTATCATTGACGGAGATTTATTCAAGGTCACTATTTCATTTCCCACAATGAAAGAAAATCAATCCTGATACAAAAAAACTGAGGTATTGTGCAAAAAACAACACAATACCTCAAAACTTTTATAACTCGGCAATTGCTTCAATTTCGGCAAGAACATTTTTCGGAAGAGTTTTTACTGCAACACAGCTTCTTGCAGGCTTTGAAATAAAATATTCCGAATAAACCTCATTGAATTCGGCAAAATCTGCCATATCGGACAGAAAACAGGTTGTTTTGACAACCCTGCTGAAGTCTGTTCCCGCTTCTTCAAGGACAGCTTTCAGATTCTCGCATATTCTTATTGTCTGTTCTTTTATACCGCTTCCGACAATCTCTGCAGTTTCCGGAGAAAGCGCAATCTGTCCTGAAGTAAAAAGCAGATTTCCGATTTTAACTGCCTGAGAATAGGGTCCTATAGCCTTGGGGGCTTTTTCAGTTGAAACATATTCTATCATAATAAATTCTCCTTAAAGCATTTTTATGAAGTATATCACCTGTTTTATTCACTGTCAACAAGGCTCATTCATAAAATAGAGAATTACCGTGAAATCAACAGAATATGGCAGTGGTATTATCCGACACAAATACTACATATTGTGTTTTTTGTTTTTATCGCACAAAAATTTTTCTCAAATTTTTGTCACTTTCTGTCAAATTGACATTGACAAAAATGGACAAAAGCTATATTCTTTTATTGTATTCAATTGGACAGCTTTCATTAATGCGTTCAATTGAATTATTTATTTTTTTGGAGAAAAAAAATACGCTGAAATTATTGATTTTAGCGGCAGGGTGTTATATAATATTATGTATTTTATTTTCCCAAAAAATCTTTTACCCGTATGGGTTATGAAAGGAACAACACAATATGGAAAATGTAAGATTAGTAGGTACAGTTTCACGCGGTATCCGTTGCCCCATCATCCGTGAAGGTGACGACCTTGCGGCTATAGTTGCAGACAGCGTTCTTTCTGCAGCTGCAAATGATGGCTTTTCGCTTCGCGACCGTGATGTAATCGCTCTGACAGAATCAATCGCAGCCCGTGCTCAAGGCAACTATGCCGGCGTTGATGATATTGCAAATGATGTAAGAGAAAAGCTCGGCGGCGAAACTATCGGTGTTATCTTCCCCATTCTTTCGAGAAACCGTTTTGCAATCTGCCACAGAGGTATTGCAAAGGGTGCAAAAAAGGTTGTTCTTATGCTTTCCTATCCCTCCGATGAGGTAGGCAATGAGCTTGTAAGTCTTGATAAAATCGACGAAGCAGGTGTAAACCCCTATTCAGATGTTCTTTCACTTGAAAAATACAGAGAACTTTTCGGACAGAATCTTCATCCCTTTACCGGTGTGGATTATGTCGATTATTACGGAGATATTGTCAGAGAAAGCGGAGCCGAGGTTGAAATCATTTTCGCAAATCAGGCTAAGGCTATTCTCGATTATACCGATTGTGTTCTCACCTGTGACATTCACACAAGAGCAAGAACAAAGAGAATTCTTAAAGCAGCCGGTGCAAAGGTGGTTATAGGTCTCGATGACATTCTCACCACTCCCGGAGCTATGGGCGGCTATAATGAAAACTACGGTCTTCTCGGTTCAAACAAGTCAACCGAAAATTCAATAAAGCTCTTCCCCAGAGACTGCAAACCTCTTGTTCTTGATATTCAGAAAAGAATTCTTGAAGCAACAGGCAAAAATGTTGAGGTTATGGTTTACGGTGACGGCGCATTCAAGGATCCACAGGGAAAAATCTGGGAGCTTGCGGACCCCGTTGTATCTCCTGCATTTACAGACGGTCTCATCGGCACACCCAATGAGCTTAAGCTCAAATATCTTGCAGACAATGATTTCAAGGATCTTTCCGGTGAAGAGCTCAAGGCTGCTATTTCCGCTTCTATAAAGGCTAAAGGCGACAATCTCGTAGGCAATATGGCTTCACAGGGCACAACCCCCAGACAGCTTACCGACCTTATCGGTTCCCTTTGTGACCTTACAAGCGGCTCCGGCGACAAGGGCACACCCGTTGTTCTTGTTCAGGGATATTTCGACAATTATACAAACTGACATAAATAAAAGATTTTAAAGGGAGGTTTTTTTTATGGATTCAAACAAAAGACCTGACAATATGCTCCGCATTACCACAAAAGAGCTTGCAGATGCATTTATTGATGAACAGGTAAAAGCCGTACGCGAACAGGACGGCGACAAAAAAGTTCTTCTTGCCCTTTCCGGCGGTGTTGACTCCTCCGTTGTTGCCGCTCTTCTGATTAAGGCTATCGGCAAACAGTTGGTATGTGTTCATGTAAATCACGGCCTTATGAGAAAAGGCGAAAGCGAAAATGTAATTGAAGTTTTCAGAAACGGACTTGATGCAAATCTCATTTATGTTGATGCAACAGACCGTTTCCTCGGAAAGCTTGAAAATGTATCAGATCCCGAAAGAAAGCGTAAAATTATCGGTGCTGAATTTATAAATGTGTTTGATGAAGAGGCTGCAAAACTCGACGGTATTTCCTTCCTTGCTCAAGGCACAATTTATCCCGATATACTTGAAAGCATCAAGCAGGCTGAAGGCAAAAAGGCTGTAAAATCACACCACAATGTCGGCGGACTTCCCGAGGATATGGAAATGCAGCTTGTTGAGCCCATAAAGCTTCTCTTTAAAGATGAAGTAAGAGTTGTGGGGGAAGCACTGGGACTTCCTCACGCTATGGTTTACCGTCAGCCCTTCCCCGGCCCCGGACTCGGTGTAAGATGCCTCGGTGCCATCACCCGCGACAGACTCCACGCTCTCAGAGAAGCAGATGCAATTCTCAGAGAAGAGTTCGCTAAAAACGGACTCGCTGAAAAGGTATGGCAGTACTTTGTTGTTGTACCCGATATGAAGAGTGTAGGTGTTAAAGATGACAGCCGTTATGAGGGTTGGCCCGCAATTATCAGAGCAGTCAACACAAAGGATGCTATGACAGCCACTGTTGAAGAAATTCCCTATGCAATTCTTCATCACATCACAAACCGCATTACCGCAGAAGTTGAAGGCATCAACCGCGTGCTTTACGACATCACTCCGAAGCCAACAGGCACAATCGAGTGGGAATGATGCGAAGGTCGTCAAAACCCCAGTAAAATAGGGCTTTATGAGACTTTTTAAGTCAAAATGGCAACGTTTTGGCAACAAAAAGTATTATTCTAAAAATTTAAGAGCTAACTGATTTTTGATAGTCAGTTAGCTCTTTTTGTTTTACTTATAAATTATAGTTGCAGTCATAACAGCTACCATATCGCTATCGGGTTCAGTAACATTATGAAAAGTAGGCG
>JAZNRX010000077.1:0-3155 GCA_045590915.1 Acutalibacteraceae bacterium
ATTTTATTCTGTTTGTCAAGTGTTTTTTTGAAAAAAGTTACAAAAAAACCGAACCTCACAACATTGTGAAACTCGGTTTTTCTTAACTTAATGACATTGCCCCCAATCTTGGGGGCTGTAGGTGTTTCTTGTTATATGCAAATTGCTCACATCGCGAGCAATTTCCTATATAATAAAAAACACCCGAGTCGCGAAAGCACGGGAGTTTTTATGATTGAAGTTAAATTTAATACGCAACAGTATATTTCTGCTGGAAGAGAAGACCGATTTCGCAAACGCCTACCTTGATGATCTTAAGGGCAGAAACCTTGTCAAAGTGAAGAATACAGGGAGTGTTGAAGCTGAGATCAGTGATTTTTCCGTCCTTTGTAATCTTAGCGGTTACGGAAGCTGTTTCATAATAGGAATGAAGTCCTTCGAATTCGATATAGCCTGCTGCTGCACCTGAAACGTCCTCTGAACGAAGAAGGGGACCGAAGGAGCCTACGGAGCCTGATCCGGGCTGAGAGTCAACCTCGCGGTTTTCGGCAGTGCCTGTTGAATAGAGAATAACCTCATAATGATCGCCCTTGTCTGTGCATTTTGCATCAGAAATCTTGTTGGGATCAATGTTGATTGTTGCCGAGCCTACGGGAGGAAGGCTGTTTACATCAACTGTAAGAGGATCTGTGTTTTCAACCATGAACATTCCCATAAGGGTGTTTGCAATACCTGCAAGAGTTGAGTTACCGCCTGCGATGTCGAGGATGTTGTTATAGTTTGATGTATAGTCGTATGTTCTTGTGATTGCGGATGCAGTGCCCAGCTTGTTGTAAGCATCGCAGTAGAACTTAACGATTTCTGCCTTTGTTGAGGGAACACCGTTGTTCTGTGAGGGAGCCGCAGTTGTTGCTTCCCCTGAGGGAGCGGCTGTTGTAGTCTCGCTCTGTGAGGGAGCCGCAGTTGTTGTCTCTGTTGAGGGAGTCTGCTGTGCTGCAGTGGTGTTTTCTGTGGCAGGAGTATTTGTGTCGGGTGTGGGAGTTGTGTTTGCACCTGTATTCTGAACGGGCACATTTCCTACGGGAATAATAAGCTCAATGGTGGTACATGCTGTGCAGGAGAATACGATGACCGCGCATAAGACAAGTGCAAGAAGCTTTTTGATTTTCATTATGAATACCTCCGTAATTGTTACTTAAAATCTCCTTAATGATAATGTTTTGTTATGATTTTGTCAATAGACAAAGTGTAAATTTTGCTTTTACTTCCCTTTTGGAAGTATAGCTCATAAAACACTTGATTTTTTGCGGCTTGCAATATATAATATTCATATATGTACCGAAAGGATGATAACTATGAAAAAAATTCTCGCAGTCGTTCTTGCAGTGATTACAGTATTTTCCTGCTTCTCCCTTGCTGTTTTTGCCGCAGACGATGCCTATACCAAATCCTATTTTGTAAGCGTAGCTCCCGATTGTCAGGATAAGCTTGCCATCACAAGCCTTTCAGACACCTATTATGTAATTGAAGGCGGAACCTTCAAGTTTACAGCAGAGGCAGTAAACGGCTATGTTTTTGACCAGACAACAGTTCTCAAGGTTGCAAACACCCATTATGAGATGGATGTTGTTCTCGGTGTTGACAGTGAATACGGTTATATTGTCGAGCCTGATGCAGACGGTGTTTACACCATCGAGAATGTTCAGGAAGACCTCTATATCTATGTTGCAAATCTCGAAAAATCTTCTTTTGCAGACCTTAAGGACTTCCTTCTCAATATGTTCAACTTCTTTGTTGATGCAATCAGATGGTTCTTCGGAATAAGATAACCCATTAAGCAGTATTTCCACAGCGGAAATGCTGCTTTTTTTCGGTGCGTTATATATCTTTCACAAAAAAAACTTGGGAAAATACGGCAATTTATCAAAAAATTGTCTTGAAACCAACATAATCTTTTGTTATAATATTTAGGACTTAATGCGGCTTGTTCCGTTCTTAAGCTATAGAAAAAGTAAATAAACGGCTGCAAAACGGCTGTATAAAAATTTGGAGGAATAAAAATGAGCAAAAAATTCGTTTATTTGTTCAGAGAAGGCGACGCTTCAATGCGTGAACTTCTCGGCGGTAAGGGTGCTAACCTTGCTGAAATGACTAAGATCGGTCTTCCCGTTCCCCAGGGCTTCACCATCACAACAGAAGCTTGCACACAGTACTATGAGGACGGCAGAAAGATCAATGATGAAATTCAGGCTGAAATCATGGAATACATCATCAAGATGGAAGAAATCACCGGCAAGAAGTTCGGCGACCTTGAAAAGCCCCTTCTTGTTTCAGTTCGTTCCGGTGCCCGTGCATCAATGCCCGGTATGATGGACACAATCCTCAACCTCGGTCTTAATGAAGAAGTTGTAGAAGTTATGGCTGCAAAGTCAGGTAATGCTCGTTGGGCATATGACTGCTACAGAAGATTTATCCAGATGTACTCCGACGTTGTTATGGAAGTCGGCAAGAAGTACTTTGAAGAGCTCATCGACAAGATGAAGGAAGAAAAGGGCGTAACTCAGGACGTTGACCTTACAGCTGACGACCTCAAGGAGCTTGCTGCTCAGTTCAAGGCAGAATACAAGAACAAGATCGGCAAGGATTTCCCCTCCGATCCCAAAGAACAGCTTATGGGTGCTGTTGAAGCTGTTTTCCGTTCATGGGACAACCCCCGTGCAAACGTTTACAGACGTGACAACGATATTCCTTATTCATGGGGTACTGCTGTTAACGTACAGGCTATGGCATTCGGTAACATGGGTGACAACTGCGGTACAGGTGTTGCTTTCACACGTGATCCCGCTACAGGCGAAAAGGGCCTTATGGGTGAGTTCCTTACAAATGCACAGGGTGAAGACGTTGTTGCAGGTGTTCGTACTCCCATGCCCATCGCAGAAATGGCTGAAAAGTTCCCCGCAGCATTCGAGGAATTCAATAAGGTTTGTGCAATTCTCGAAGACCACTACAGAGATATGCAGGATATGGAATTCACTGTTGAAGACGGTAAGCTCTATATGCTTCAGACAAGAAACGGTAAGAGAACTGCAAAGGCTGCTCTCAAGATCGCTTGTGACCTCGTTGACGAAGGCATGATCGACGAAAAGAAGGCAGTTGCTATGATCGATCCCAGAAAC
>JAZNRX010000078.1:0-6568 GCA_045590915.1 Acutalibacteraceae bacterium
AGAAAAATTCATGTGCCCATACATTATGCCTTATTCCCTGCTTTTTGTCAAAGGCAAAATATATTCTGCCGTTCACTGCAAGCTTGACGGCAACGAAGAAGGATGTGAAGAAGTCCTTTTTCATTGTAAATGGAATCTCGATAATTTTTTCCTCAAAGGGTGAAAGCTCAACAAAATGAGTGTCAGCAGCTATCTCACCGAAGCAGTTTTCCTCGGGAATGATAACTCCCCATGTCTCAAAGGGTGATGCTATATGAAGCTGACCCGTGAGAATTTCCTTTGTGGGATTGAAAACTCGGCATACTATTTTATCTTCTTCAATTTTTACGGAAACTTCCGGTTCAAAATATCCTATTTCATATACATCAAAAAATTCCGTGCCGTCAACGGTATAGAATATCTTTACCTGTCCCTCTTTCACATTTTCAAGTGTAATATCAAGAGGTATTCTTTCGAAGCCTTCCTTTTCGAGACATACATTTATAATATCCTTATCAGCCCTTATTCCCTCGGAGCAGACGACCTTGATTTCGGCAGAAATACTCTTGTCAAGTGAATTATTGACTGCATTTATAAAAAGCCTTTCCCTGCCCGACTCGGTTCGGGGAAGTCTCTCAACGGTTGCACAGAAGATGAGATTGCCCATAGGCATACTTCCCATATCGTGCTCCCAGCTTCTTATATAAACCTTGGAAAGCTCCTCGGCTTGTCTTCCGATGACGGAATTTCCGATTTTTTCTCCCTCGGGAGCTTTTATCAGCACCGTGTTTATGCTGTAGGGAGAGGAAATCAGTTCAAGGGAATTTACACCCGACTTAAGAGCAACGGGATTTTCTTCAAGAAGGTCTGTTTCAGAGGCACCGAAAAGAGTAAATCCCGTCTTAAAGGCTGTTTTTCCCGAAAGGCCCGAATTTTCAAAGCCTCTCATTGTAAAGCCTCTTTCCCGCGGTGAACGGGGCACGCTTCTGAGATTTGCATAGGGGTATCCCGCCGCCTTGAATGCAGTGACGGTGAAATTGTCGGGAGCCTTAAAATAGCTCTTTTCCTCGGGAAGCGGTGTATGCTCCTGCTTTTTAACATCCGAAAAGCTTACGGGCTTATCGTTGAATTCATATGCTCTTTTATAAACACCTGCCTCACGGTAGGATGCCTTATGAGGATAAAGGGAATAGGTAAAAATATGGCTCTTTCTCTCGGGCACCATTTCCTTGTCCCCTGTCACCTTACCCATATTGCCGTAAAACGAAGCAGTGTGGAAAAGCATCATATTAAGAGTGGCATTACCCTCAACACTTGAAGCGGGAGTTCCGTTATTAATAAGCACACAGCCGTAATCATCCGCCTGCTCGGGCTTTACATCACCAAAAACAGAAGAAAGCTCTATAACGGCACCCTTTGACAGCTGATTTTCAATTTTTGCCGTAAATTCATCAAGTGCCTTTTCATCCGAAGCCGAAATGAGTATTACATCAACATATTTTTTATATGCATTATCATTATCTCTGAAGCGGCATACCGCAACTCCCTCACGCTGAAGTGCCTTCAGATATTTATCATATTCCTTTCCGGAAAGTCCGGCCAGAAGCTTCTCGGCATAAGCGTTTTTATCATTTTCAATACATATTACAATTCGCGTATCGGTGGAATAAATATCCTCATTGAAGTGAATAATCTTCATTCCGCCGTGCTGCTCGGTGTCAGGATAAAGAGTTACGGGCACCGCTTTTTTAGTCAGTGCAAACAAAAGCCTGTCGGCAATTTCCCTCTGACAACTTTCATCCGCACGGATAATTGCAGTCATTCCCACATTAAAGGAGGAGTTTCCGTTCATTTTAACCGTAACAGTGGGACCCACGCCGAACCATAAGGACGCGGGAAGCACTCTGCAGCCCGAGAAGGATGCATACTGGTGTGTCTGGAAGGACATATATTTTTTCGAGCGTGTTGAAATGTGCGGTGCAAAGCGGTCATCGAAAATAACACCGCCGCCCTTTATATCAACGGGGAAGGTCACACAGAACAGGTCGTCCTCGGCCTGATAATCCTCAACTATTGTTCTGAAATCAACCGTATCGCTGTTTTTATACAGTGTAATTTCCTGAATGAGACGGCATACCGTATCAAGCTTTACGGTTACTCTGAGTCTCTGATAAAGAGCACATTTTTCACTTCTGACAACTGCCTCATAGTCACTTGAAAGAAGCTTGTGTCCCGTTGTGTAAAGCTCGTGCTGGGTTTCCATTCTGTCGTGAATTTCCTTGAGAACATATACAGTATTGGCGGGAGCAGGAGCGTTTTTATCAACAATCTCCTTTTTATTCTTTTTGTCATAAAGAGAAACTATTGCTCCGCCTCTTGATGCATCTGCTTCAAGACGGAATTTTTCGTTTTCGATAACACAGTCCTCACCGAAAACAATCTTATTTTCATCGGGAATATTTTTTATTCTGAATACACTGTAGCCCATAGCGGGAAGCTTCTTTGCAATAAAGAAGCCCTTATCCCCCGTAATCACCGTGTCATATTCATTGCCCTTTGTGTCAATAAGCACGGTCTTTGACTCTGCCTTAAAGTTTTTGGGCAAGCTGAACCAGCACTTTCCGCCTCTTTCCCATGTGAGAGGATTGAACACGAAAATGCAGTCTT
Source organism: Acutalibacteraceae bacterium (assembly GCA_045590915.1). GTDB lineage: Bacteria > Bacillota > Clostridia > Oscillospirales > Acutalibacteraceae > RUG806. Next base: position 2,647 of record JAZNRX010000078.1, read on the forward strand.
CTCTTTCCTTAACATCAACACCGCCCGCAATAAAACGGCAGGCATCCTCTATGATACCGCAAAGAAGCGAAGCACATTCACGGTATTCTATCATAAGGTCAACAAAGGATATTTCATTGTTCGTTCCTGTAATTGAATCGTGGTGCTGTGCACAAAGAAGCTGTCTTTCGGCTTTATCTATTGCCTTATCGGGATAGTCTGCCCCGTGCATAAAGGCAACAGCCGAAAACTTTTCCGCAGTTATAAGAAGATTTTCACAAAGACGGTTGGCCTGCTTGAAATCCGTTCTTGTAAGAATAACTCCCGAATGATGCTGGGTTATATCTCTTGAGGAATACATAATTTCAGTAGCCTCACCGCTTTTTCTTATTCTTTCGGCACTTTCGTTCACATCCTTTGCAAGATCGGAAAATACCGAAAAGGATGCGTTTGTTAAGGTATTTTTCATCCACGAGGTGTCACCCTCACGGGGATAGGTTTCCATATACGAAAGTATCTGCGACGATGAATCACAGCCTGAAACACCAAGTCTTTTTGCCGCAGTCCTGCCCATACCCTTGTCGTGAAGCAGGCTTGTGCCGTCGGGAGAAACGTGACGGAAAAGGCTGTCAACGCCAAGCATCATCTTTCCCCATTTGATATAGTCACAGCCGCCCTTTTTACACACCTGTGTCATCTGCGAGAAGTGCCCGAAAACATCACCGGGAACATAAACCGTGCTGAGCCTTCCTAAAACATCTCTGTGGTAAAGCTGACCGTAAATAAGATTTCTTACAAATGCCTCGCCCGACGAGGTCAGATCATTGGGCTGATTATAGAAGCAGTCCGATTCCGCTCTGCCCTCGCTGAAGCTGTTTTTAATCACCTCTCTGTGCTGAGGATAGAGAGAATAATAGGGATGAAGATAGTCTATTTCCGAAAGAGTTGCCTTGAAATCGGGATTGGAAATAAGCCTTTCAACAATGGATTTTGTTATATGAAATGCACCGAGAGCATAGGTTCTCTGCTCCTGATGGTAGGTGGTGTCAAAATGAAAATCGGAATATATATGCTCATTTCCCTCGAAACCGTCAAAGGTTATTACATCAAAACAGTATTCTCTGCTTTTCCCCGAAAGACTGACCTGAGCCGTAACGGTTCCGTCCTTTCGGGCGGGTATTTCAAAGCGGATTACCCTTATTTCATCCTTTTTCATCGGGGGAACGGCAATTTCACCGAAGCCGTAATCTATAACCGCCTCTTCGGTGTCACTCTCTGCGTGCAGAAAGGCGGGAAAAACCTGCTTTTCCTTGCCCTTTTCTCCTGTGTAGGCGGCAGTTTTTGAGGGAGTTGTAAGTGAAAGACCGCCGTTTTTAAGAATAACGGGAAAAACCGAGCAGTTGGACATTGAAATATCCATGCTGTCTGCAATATATCCCGGTCTTAATTTGAACATTATAAGATTAAGTCCCTTATTCAGCCTTACAGGGCACTGATGCCCCAGCCCCCACAGGCCCTTGACGCGTCCGAAGGGCTTGAAATGAACCAACTCACCGTTGACAAAAAGTGCCGAGCCTGAATTTTCATAGCAGATAACTGCTTCCTTTTCTTCATTACACCTTATATAGAAGGCGGCATAATAAACCGCATTTCTCTGTTGGGTTACATATAAGGCGGGATCACAGGCATCCTCCTCGTTATCAAAACGAAGACAGTTCCATTTTATGAAGCCTTTTTTCCAATAAAGATATTCGTCGCCGTAATATTTATTGTAAAGCCTTCCGTCAAGCACGGGAACAACGCTTTTTTCGCCGCCGTCAGCAAGAAGATAGTCCTCACGGAGTATCTTGTCTCTTTCATACATATGCTCAGCCTCAAAGGAGCCTGTAGTGTGAAGCACAAAGGGGCCGACGGTCAGAAAATCGAGAATTCTGTTATCGGGGAAGGGCTTACTGTGTGAAAATACAAAATCTTCAAAATCATAAACGGGAATTTCGCCGCGTATATTTTCATATGCTGCCATATCACGTCACCTCAACAATTAATGATAGCAAAGAATTGAACAAAAGTAAACATTTGACATATTATTTATAAAATATTATAAATATACCTTGAAAATTAAAAGCACGGTGCTATAATATAAAAATATCAAAGAGGTGGTTTTATGAAATCTGATATTTTCGGTGCCGCACTGTTTTTTATAATCGGTGCAGTTATAGCCTTCGGAAATTTCAAGCTATCCGATTTTTTTCTGAAAAACAAAAAGGATAAGTTTTCTTATGTTACGCTCATAAGACAAGCAGTGCAGATAGCATATATCATCATTGTGTTTTTTGCCGCAAAATATACTCCGTGGGACAGAACATATCTGCTCATAGGAGGAGCATTGGGCATAACACTGCCTATGTTCATTTTCACTTCCCTGCTTCTTAAAACCAACAAAACCGAAAAAAACAGCACTGTAAAGGAGGATGAAAACGATGGGTGAGCCCTCCGAGGTAATTTTAAGTCTTGGCGGAATTCTTGACATCACGGGTGAGGTCGTTATGATGTGGATTCTTCTCGCCGTGATAACAGTTATTTCACTGATAATAAGATTTACCCTTAAAGAGAGGCCCGGCAGATTTCAGAATATAATTGAAACGGGTGTTGAATATCTTGATAATTTCTTTTCTGACCTTTTAGGTGAAAAATCAAGAAGATATTTTACCTTCCTCGGCTCTCTTTTCATTTTTATAATTTTTTCAAACTATTCGGGACTTATTCCCGGTGTGGGCATGACAGACTATGTAAAAGCTCCCACAGCTTCCCTTTCCGTAACCGCAGGTCTTGGTGTTCTCACCTTCATTTTCCTGCAGGGAGCAGGACTGAAAAAGGGTGTAAAGCACTATTTCAAAAGATTTATAAGTCCCATTTTCATTATGCTTCCCCTTCTGGTGCTTGATGAAATAATAAAGCCTGCATCCCTTGCCCTTCGTCTTTTCGGCAATGTTTACGGCGAAGAAATGGTAACCCATCAGCTTTATGAAATATTCCCCATAGGCGTTCCCGTTGTAATGATGGTATTGTCGCTTTTGTTCTGTGCATTACAGGCAATGGTATATACAATGCTCGTTTCAATCTATCTTGATGAAGCGACAGAAGAAGAATAATAATTTTAAGGAGAAATAAAACTATGACAGGTTCAGCAATTATCGCACTCGCAGCAGCTCTCGCAATCGCAGTAAGCACAATAGCCCCCGCTATTGCACAGGGACTTACGGCAAAGTCAGCAATGGAAAGCATTGCCCGTCAGCCCGATGCCGCAAAGGATATCCGTTCAACTCTCATTATTGCCCTTGCTCTTATGGAAGCTCTCACAATTTACGGACTTCTTATTGCATTTATGCTCATTTCAAAAATCTGAGGTTAAATTATGAATATACAGTTACCTGTAGTAATATGGACTGTAATCTGCTTCCTCATTCTTATGCTTGTTCTCAAATTCCTTCTCTTTAAGCCGTTGCTTGAAATTATGGATAAAAGAAAGGAACGAACCGCCCGTGCCGAAGAAAAAAAAGCACAGCTTGAAAGTCTTAAAAGTGAGCACGAAAAAAGAATTGAAATAATCAATGAGGATTTGAAGATTCAGAGGGAAAACTACATAAAAAGTGAACTGGAATTAATACGGGTAAAAAACAAAACGGACATTGAAGAAGCAAAAAATGCCCGTTTCAGCCGTGTTGAAGACTATAAAGCCGAAACCCACAAGGAAAAGGAAGAAATAAAGGAACACTTTTCCCGCCGCGTTGCAGACATTGCAAGAGTTTTTGCAGAAAGTCTGATTTCTCAGTAATCCCCCTACACAAACGGAGATAAATATGGAAATACAGTATGTAATTATAAATTTCCTCATTCTTGCCGCAATACTTGTTATTGCAGGCAGAAAAACCGTAAAAAGAAT
>JAZNRX010000079.1:0-8380 GCA_045590915.1 Acutalibacteraceae bacterium
TAATGTTGGCGGATATACCGTTGCAGTTGCCACCGATGAAAAAAACAGATGCGGAGTAAACCCTGAAAAAAGGGAACGTCTTATAAGAGCCGGTGCAGATGCGGTAATTCCTGATTTTCAGAACACAAATGAATTAACTAACCATTTATTAAACAGATAAATAAGGAGTATTTTTATGAAAAAATTTGTAATCAGCTACAAAGCAGGCAATAAGGTCATTACAACAAATGAAACAGATAACAGCTTCTATTCTCTTGACATCGTAGACACAAAGGAAAGATTTACCGTAATTCTCAATCCGAAAAAGACTTTTGAGCTTGTGGATTTCTATGTTGAAATGCCCTACTCTTTTAAAAATGACGACAGATTTTTTGCCGCAGGATATCAGTCATGGACAAACACACGTGAATATAAGAATGATGAAATCAGAAAAGGCACAATTAAACTTGCAAACATTCACAAGCACCTCAAGCATATTGCAAGTATGACAAGTGATGACAGAATTGTGACATATTCCGAAAAGCCCGGCGAATTCCATTCACACGGCTATACATATATCAGAAATGGAGAAAATGTAAAACTGTGGGGTTCTTTATCTGAAAATACAGGTTATACCTACTTCAAGGTTAAAATGAACGAAAACTATTTCTCTGTCAGGAAGGATGCTCTCGGAAAATTCGTTACTGAACAGTGGAAAGTTTTTGATATTGTTTATTTTGAAGGCTCCTATGACGAAGTGTTTGACAATTATTTTGCTCTTATGGATATGCCAGCAACAAGAGGCGGTTCAATGAGCGGTTATACATCATGGTACAACTATTTTCAGGATATTAACGAAGAAATTATCCTCAGAGACCTTAACGGTCTTGATCCCGTAAAAGATGATGTTTCAATTTTCCAGATTGATGACGGTTATGAAACATTTGTGGGTGACTGGCTTGATCCTAATCCCGCCCGTTTCCCAAACGGTATGAAATATATTGCTGATAAAATTCACGAAAAAGGCTATAAAGCAGGCATTTGGCTTGCTCCCTTCAGTTGTCAGAAGGTTTCCCGTATTGCAAAAGAGCATCCCGATTGGCTCGTAAAGGATGAAAACGGAAAATCTATGCAGGGTGTTCTCGCATGGGGCGGCGCTTATATTCTTGATATTTATAATGAAGAGGTAAAGGCATATCTTCGTGAAGTATTTGATACTGTTCTTAGTATCTGGGGCTTTGACATGGTAAAGCTTGACTTCCTTTACAGTCAGTGCTTACTTCCTCGCAACGGTAAATGCCGCGGTGAAATAATGAGAGAGGCTATGGAATTCCTCAGAGAATTGGTTGGTGACAAACTTCTTCTCGGCTGCGGTGTTCCCATGAGTGCCTGCCTCGGTCTTGTTGATGCATGCCGTATAAGCTGTGACGTTGATCTTACATATACCGGAAAAATTTATAATCACATCCATGTATCAAACGAAATGCTCAGTGCACAGTCTGCTATCAACAATTCTATCTTCAGACGACATCTTAACGGCAGAGCATTTATGAATGATCCCGACGTATTCTTCCTCAGAAACAACAACCTCAAGTTTACAAAGGAACAAAAGCTTCTTCTTGCAAGAATAAACAATCTCTGCGGAAATGTTCTTTTTGTTTCAGACAATGCCGGTGATTTTGATGAGGAACAGATGAACTATCTCAGAAAATTCTTAAGAAAAACTGATGAAAAAATTATCAGTGCCGAATATATTGATAAAGATATAATTACCGTAAAATCCGAGCTCGATGGAAAAGTCAACACACTCACCTTCAATCTCAAAACAGGTAAAATTCTTGAACAGTAATTTATAATTAAAAGCCGCTCACACGAGCGGCTTTTTTTTGAGCTGAAAATTACATTTCTTTTTTTGCATCATCAAGTATCTTTTTATAGGGCATAAGCATTCCTTCGTTCATCTTGTTGCCCATTTTAGACTTCACCTTGTCATTGGAAAGCATTGCACCTACAAGATACATTGCCATTGACATAACCTTATGCTTCTGCGGGAAATCATACTGATTATGCTCTTTATAGAATTTATGGTCGGCACGCATCATACCTCTCATCTGGTATACAAGATCACGGAAAATCTTCATACCGCCCACTCCGAAGAAATTAGCAGGTGTATTAAACTTATTTTCAATAGCAAATTCAAGATTATCTGCAAGCTTATCTATGTTATAATCGGTGTCAAATTCATCAGTTGCAATACCGGCAAGGAAATTTCCGCCCACTTCACTTCTTGCATCAAGAATAAGCTTAAGGTTCTGTTCTCGGGAAAAATTACCGCTGACAAGATAACCGACAGGACTTCCCATTGTTACACTTCGGTGACCGTTACAAAACTGTCTGTCATCGTACATTTTAAAAAGTGAGCCCATAGAATGATCTTTGATGGAAAAAGCATAAACAATTGCCTGTGCAGTCTGTATTTCTCTTCTTAATACTTCACTGAACCCATCCTTATAAACGCATTCACCTGTTACGGCACAATTAAAGCAACCGAGACAACCGCCCTTTATTTTAAGGTCATTAAGATTTAATACACGAACCTTGCGTTTTGCCACACACTTAAATCTTTCAATCATATTTATTAAATCTGTTTCATCTTCAAGCGCATCCGTTACTACAACAATATCACCGCATTTATCAGCATCTGCAAAAGACGGAACGGTTGCTGGAACCTTTTCAGTTAAAACGGGCAATTTCTGCGGTATTTCACTGTAATTATTCCTTATGCACCATAAAACATAGTTAAAGAAATCAAGAGCATCCTTCTGACCGGATTTCTTTGTAAGATCATCCATATCCGCAGAAAGTCCCTTAATATACTTAAGTCCGAGGTCATAACAGTTATCCTCAACATATCTGTGAGCAGTAATATCATAAAAATGCTTTGATGTGGTAATCTGTGTTGCCCACTTATCTGAAAAATCAATGACTGATGCCTTCATCAGCTCAATAAACTTGTGTAACTGACAGGGTGCAATAAATGTGTAGACAGGATAAGAAAAAATTATAAGCTCAGCTTCCTCCAACAAGGAACGCGACTCAGAAAAGTCCTTTGATATTGATCTGATTTTCTGACCGACATCAAGAACCTTGAATTCATGCTGGGGATATTTTATTTCGAGATATTTGCAGGTCTGAAGAGTTATACTGTATTTTCCCTTTGGGCTGCCGTTTAAAACGAGAATTTTCATAACAACATCCTTATTCACAATTTTTGTTTATTATATCATATCCGACAAAAACCGTCAACGAAATATATTTTCATAAAAAACTGTAAATAATGGTATAAATAATTAAATTGGGTATTGTTATTTTCATTTTTTTATTATATAATGTTTTGGATTGGTTTAACCAAAAGTAAAACATTATGAAAGGTGTTAATTATGGCAAACAAAGAAAATCAGCAGGATTACCGTGCTGAAAGAAAAAAGAGATTAGCAAAAAATGCAAAGAAAAGCTCAAAAAAATCAGTTGACTCCGTAAAGGTTGTCACTTGGGTTGTAAGAGTTGTATCCATTTTGATAATTCTCGGAATTACAGTTTTCGGTCTTTATCAGTTCGGTGTACCCCAGAAGTTTATGCCTGCAGTTAAGGTCGGTGACAGAACATACTCTGTAGCAGAATACAGCTACTATTATTCAAGCGTATTCCAGAGTTACGTTGAGCAGTCACAAACTCTTCAGCAGAGCTATGGCTATACAGTCTTTGATTATACAAAGGACCCCGCACTTCAGACTACCACTGACGAAGACGGTAAGACAATTACCTATGATGAGCTTTTCAGACAGAGAGTTATTGAAACACTTGAAGCATCAAATTATTATCTCAACAAATGTGCAAGTGAAAACATTACTCTTTCAGAAGAAAATGCCAAGCAGATTGAGGAACTTATCGGTTCAATAGCTTCACAGGCTTCAACACAGGGCTTATCCACATCAAGATATATCAGCTATATCTACGGCAAAGGTCTTAACGAAAAGATGTTTACTGAGCTTTTTGCTGATCAGTTACTCGTTTCACAGTATGTTGAAAGCGTACAGGACGACTGCTACAATTCCTTTACTGAAGAAGAGCTTGAAGATGCTTTTGCTAAGGATCCCGCAAAATTCCAGTCCGTTGACCTTCGTCTCTTCGGTTTTGAAGTAGAAAAGGAAGATGCTGAATCAGAAGAAACAACAACTGCCGCAACAGAAGAAACAACTGATGCAGTTGAAGAAACAACTGTTGCTGAAGAAACAACTGTTGCTGAAGAAACTACTGCAGCAGAAGAAACTACCGCAGCTAACGAAGAAGAAACAACAGAAGCAGCAAAGAAGGAACCTTCTAAAACAGAGCTTCTTGCTGAGGAAATGCTCGGCAAAATCAAAGACGAGGATTCATTCATTGAGCTTGCATATGAATATGCAGCAGAAGATGACAAAGAAACATTCAAGAATGACACAGCAACTCTTGCAAAGAACATCAAAAAGTCAGTTGTAGAAAGCCAGATTGGCAAAGATCTTGCAGAATGGCTTTACAGTGCTGACAGAAAAGTCGGAGACAAGAAGGTTTATCCCACAGATGATTATGTATATGTAATTTACATCATCAAGCCTGCATATAGAATTGAAGAGGCTCTTGTTGATGCAAGACACATTCTCATTGCTTTTGATGATGTTGCAACTGAACTCAAGAACACTGAAGGCAACCAGATTGACACAACCAAGAAGGATGATCAGAAGGTTGAAACAGCAACAACGGAAGATGCAGCAGAAATCACAAACGACGGCACAGGCTACTCTATTGAACTTGTAACAGAGGCATACAAAAAGGCAAGAGATGTTTATGACAAGTACATGAGCGGTGAGAAGACTGAAGAAGCATTTGCAAAGCTTGCTAATGAGTTAAGTGCAGATGCACAGGAATCACAGAACGGCGGTCTTTACGAAAGCATTGAAAGAGGCACAATGGTAGAGCCCTTTGAAAACTGGATATATGATTCCGAAAGAAAAGCAGGTGATGTTGACCTTGTTATGACAGAATACGGTTGGCACGTAATGTATTTTGTAAAGCAGCACGAAGAACCCGCATGGAAGTCCAGTGCAAGAGAAACTCTCGGCGATGAAGCTTTTGCAAAGGTTGAGGAAGAAATCGCAAAAGAAACTGAAGGCACTGCTAAAGCAGCAGCTTTCCTTGGCTTTGCAGGCTCCGAAGCTTGCAAGAATGTAGACAAGCTCTATTAATTTAATACAAATAAAAAGTCGGGAACTGTTCATCTGAACAGTTCCCTGTTTTTCTACTTTTTATCAAAAATGGGATTATCAACAAATCTGACTGACGGCTTTCTGAAACCTTCAAATTCAAGAATTATTATTTCATTTGCACCTTTTTTCAAGTAAGGTGCAGGAACATAAGCAGTTGCCTGCGGGCCCTTTTCCCAATATCTTGAAAGAAGCTTGCCGTTAATCCAGATAAGACCTTTCTTAAATCCGTCGGTTTTTATGAATGTATCATTAACTTCATCTTCAATATTAAGAATACCTCTTAAAAACATTGGTTGTTTATTGAATTTTGCCTTCATTTTTCTCATAAAAACAAGTGAAGACAAATCATTGAAATCAAGATTATAGACATCCCAATGATAAATATACTGATTTCCTATTCGCGGAGTTTCCAGAAGTCCCTTAAAGTCCTTCATATATGGGCCGTAATTAATTCTTCCCATATTCTCGACAATAATTGTGAGCTTAACTCCTTCCTTCGGAACTGAAATTTTAACCCGCATTTTCTTATCGTTGCGGTATTGAATTCCTTTCAGCTTATCATTTACATAAATATACGCTCTGTCATGAGCATCAATATACAGATAATTCTCTTCACGAGGTCCGTTAATAAATGTTTCATAGCAGATATACCCGTATCCCTGACCGAGCTTTTCCATAGGTAACGGAGTTGTCATTGTCTTCATTTCAGATAATACACTGATATTATCAAACAAATCAGCAGTCTCGTTAAGTGAAACTAAACCATAATCGACAGTCACAGGCTGAACAGCCTCAATGTCTGATGCAAATCCAAAATTCTCAAGAGTTTTTCTGAACGCAAAGTACTTTTCAGTCAGACCGCCGAACTCATTGATCGGAGCGTCATCGTCATAACTGTTTACAGTTGGTTGGTATTCTTCATCTGTGCAATTCGCACCGTTCATAAAGCCGAAATTTGTACCACCGTGCATCATATACACTGATATATTTCCGCCAAGGTCTAACACTTCTCTGAAGGATTTTGTTGCATCATTCACATCTCTCTGATGATGCTTTTCCCCCCAATGATCAAACCATCCGTTCCAGAATTCAGAGCACATCAAAGGACCGTCAGGCTGGTACTTCCGGAGATTCTTGAAAGCCGACTCTGCTCTTGAACCAAAATTAACGGTTTTGAATATTTCCGGCACGGTTCCTCCCACTAACATAAAATCACAGTCACCGTCCGAAGTAAACAGCTCTGCTGTTATGCCTCTTGAACGAAGTGAGGACGCCATATAGCGCATATATTCAGTATCGTCACCGAAGCTTCCGTATTCATTTTCAACCTGAACCATTATAACACTTCCGCCGTTTTCAATCTGACAGGAAGCAATTATCGGAATAAGCTTATCAAAATATGCTTCAACCTTACTGAGATAACATTCATTCATACAACGAAGCTCAATATCATCATATTTCAGAAGCCACCAGGGAAAGCCTCCGAATTCCCATTCAGAGCAGATATACGGACCGGGACGCACAATAGCAAACATACCTAATTCATGTATCAGGTCAAGATATGCTTTAATATCAAGATTGTCCGAAAAATCAAATATGCCTTCTTCCCTTTCATGAAGGTTCCATACAGTATATGTTTCTACCGTGTTAAATCCGCAAGCCTTGATTTTAAGTAAGCGGTCACGCCAGTATTCTCTCGGCACACGAAAATAGTGCATAGCACCTGAAATAATCCTTACAGGCTCACCATTATGTATAAAACTGTTTTTTCCTATCAAAAATTCATTCATAGCTTACATCTCTCAATTACCGATATTGCAATTCTTTCATTGTTATCAACAAAGCTTTTTGACACTGTAAAGTTTTCATCCGAGCAAAGCATTTCATTATTTCTGAATTGAAATGAAATCTTTTTTCTGTCGGAACGAATTCCGCGTCCCGAAGCCATAAAATGTGCCTCTTTAAGAGACTGATAAACTGCATATTTTATCATTGGCGCATCTTCTTCGCATATATTTTTTCTGACAATATCACCGAAGGAATACACGGACTCGGAAAATACCGTGCGGATTTCGGAATCTGTCAGATTATCCTGTGCCTGTTTGAATGTGAACGGTTCAATTCTTGAAATGCCTGTTCCTACGCTGTTATAAGAAGCCGCACAAACAATAACATCCTCCAGCCTGCTGATTGACAGATTAGCATCAAAATTTCCTACAACACTTTTTGAATTGGGGTTACAAAGTAAAGAAAAAGCAAATTCGGGAGCATCACACAAAACACTCAGACATTGCCTCGCAAGCATTTCTGAGCATAAAGCAACACTTCGCTGAAAAGCATCGGACAAAGCGATAATCTTCTCTTTTTTTGCATCCGTGAGCATAGGAAAGTAATGTGCAATCAAATCCTCTGATAATTCATTTACATTAATTGTTTTAACAACCAATTTATAGTACCTTACCTTTTATATAATCTATTTATACCGTCAATTTTATCAAAAATAAGTTCTTTCAGTTCCTGAGGATAAATAACCTCAATTTTATCACCGAACTGCATTATCCATGATGCAAGACCATCATTGACATACAGCTCATCATTGACAAAAAACCAGCCTTCATCACTTTTATTGATAGATATTTTTTCACCAAATCTGTCTATCATTTCTTCAAGAATTTCATTTTTGCAATGAAGCTTTGTCATTTGCGGCTTACCGCTGAACATATTGAAATTCTTTGAGACATAATCCGCCGTATCAAAAACGGTTTTGTACTCGGAAACCTCAGAAAAGTGACGAGCCCTTTCTTCAAGAACCTCCACCTTTCTTATTCTGTCTATACGGACATTCATAATATTGTTATATTTTACATTATTTGCAACAAGATAATAGTGATCATTAGACCATACAAGAGCGTATGGACTGAGAATAAATTCTTTTTGTTCCTGACTTGTTGTAAAATTTACATCGATTTTCCTTCTGCTGTATTTGAGATGCACCTTTTTTTCAGATTTTATGGCAGAATCAAGGGCATCAATATTATAAAATATTTCCTCATTGGAGCACTTATTGCTGTTATCAATGAACACCTGCTTTTTTAATCTGT
>JAZNRX010000080.1:0-6565 GCA_045590915.1 Acutalibacteraceae bacterium
AACCAGAGTAAAATCAACAGGAGGAAGAATTGCAAGGTCTATAAAAGCTCTTTCCGGAGAGAAAACAACCTTCCCGTTTTCCTTGAAAGCAAGCCCTGCAATATCCTTGGGGTTTTGTCCGTTTTCAAGGGCATTTACAAACTCCAGCCAAGTTGCCTCACCTTCTCCCACCGACACAAAATCAACATCAATATTATTAAAAACAAATTCTGTATCAAGAGAAGAAAAAATTCCGCCCCAGACAGTGACTGCACCCTGCTTTTTTGCTTCAAGCGTCACCCTTTCGGCATCAGCAAATGATTTAAGAGAATAAACCGCAACGCCGACAATATCAGGCTTATAATCAGATATTTCTTTTCTTATGTTTGTTGTTTTTATAGTACGGTCAATTATTTTTACCGTGTGACCGTTTGAATTGAGATATGTAGCAATGGACATAAGTCCGAGAGGGAAGCTTACCTGACGGGTATATCTCTCCATCGCAGGATTAATAAATAAAACTCTCATTATTTCTCCTTCATATCAAGTCCGTATTTCTTTATAACGGACGGGAAGAAATTAGCATAGAAGAAAATATCAAGAAACTCATAGCCGCTGGCAAAGAACTGAATTATACCCTCTTTAACACCATGTCCTCGAAGACTCTTGAGAACATCAATTACATCCTTTTTTGCAAGGGAGTAATTTATCTTTCCGTTTTCCACAAAGCTCTTCTTTGAAAAGCTTCTCCATAAAATATGAGAACGGATAACCTTAAGCTCAAGGGTGCTGACTTCAGAAAGATTGGGATCAGGAGAATAGAGAATCTTCGTGCGTGAAAACTCCTTCATTGTTTCAGGCGGGACAATCTTTCCCTCAGCAATAAGTTTTTCATATATTTCAGAGCCGGGCAGCGGACTGAAATACGAGCAAACAAATCTTGAATATTTGATTTTATTTATAAGCTGGCAGGTTTCTCTCAATTCATCCTCGGTTTCTCCGGGGAAGCCTACTATGAAATAGCAAAGGGTTATAATCCCAAGCTCTTTACATATGAGAAGATCCTTTTCAACATCTTGGAGCTTCATACCCTTTTTCATTCTGTTTAGGGTTGTCCTTGAACCGCTTTCAACACCGAACTCAAGCCAACGGCAGCCTGCCTTATACATAAGTTCAAAATCCTCGCGGTCAAAAATACCTATCTTGGTCATAGCACCCCACGGAAGATTTATTTCAGCTTCAATCATAGCTTCACATATTTCGCGGATTCCTTCTTTGTTACCGCCTAAAAGCTCATCGGCAAAAGCAATAGCCTTTGCACCGTATGTATTTTTAAGGAGCTTTGCTTCCTTAATAAAAGTATTTACATCACGGCTTCTTCTGCAGGAATTATGGAAAGCTTTGTTATAGCAAAAGGTGCATTTGCCCGTACAGCCCTTTGACATATACATACTTACAATACCGTCGTAGTGGTAGTTTTTGTAAAAAGTTTTCTGCACATCAATAAGAGAATAATCAAGGGGAGCAAGCTTGGTAAGATCAAGAAATTCACGGTCTTCTGTCTTTACAAACTTGCCGTCACGCATATATGCAAGCCCCTTGATGCTACTGAAATCCTCACCGTTTTCAGCTTTTTCCAGCATCTCAAGCCAGGTGCTCTCACCTTCACCCAGAGAAAGATAATCAATGCAGTCAAGCTGCAAAACGATTTCAGGCATAGATGAAACAAAGGGGCCGCCCCAGACAACGGTTATACCTCTTTTCTTTGCTTCCCGTGAAGCATATACAGAATCCTTGACAGCCATACCTGTAAGAAGAGAGCAACCTATAAAATCAGGTTTGAATTCATCAAGCACCGGACGGATATCTTCGGAGCTTATTGCACGGTTAAGAAGCTTTACTGTATGTCCTGCTTCCTGAACGGCACTTGCAATTGCAAGACAACCCAATGGAGCACATCTTGCCCTGGTATAATGCTCCGGTAAAGGATTTATTATAAGAACTCTCATATTTATTCACTCCGTTAAATCAGAAATTGTGTTTTATATATTTAAGGCGGTAATCCCTTACCCATTTTGCCCCGTATTTTATATTGTACAGGAAAATATGGTCTGTATCGGTAAAATCAAGACTCCAGAGACAATCTGCTGTCTTTTTGAGGAAATCCGTCTGAAAATCCATTCGGTCTTTCTTTATATTCAGAGTTTCCTTACCGTCAACAACATAAGTACAGGAAATATGGAACTCACCGTTATCCTTTATATTGTTGATACCTGCCTCATCGGTTTCATTTATAAGAATTGCATTCTTTTTAAGAGCAAAATTGGAAGGAGTGCAGCTGTTTACAAGCTCTCTGTTTCTTATAACCTCTTTAGTTGACTCAGTTTCCTCGGGAGTTTCCCCGGGATATCCCAGAAGAAATGTGCAATGATTCCAGAGTCCTGCTGCGCTTGCATATGTAAGAAGTGTTTTTCTGTAGGAGCAATCAATACCCTTGTTGAGAAGCGTCATTATTCGTTCGGATTCTGCTTCATAACCCCATGCAAACATTCTTGCGCCTGCACTGTAAAGGTTATTCAGAACTTCCTTTGTAAAGCCTTTTTCCATTCTTGCAAAGGAATAAAAATAAACCTCAAGACCTCTCTTTTTTATTTCATCGGCAAGTCTGTTATAATATTTTGGAGGAACAGCCTCGTCAACAAAAATAAATCTCTTTATTCCGTATTCCTGTGTCAGATGCTCTATCTCATCAACTGCAATCTCAACACTCTTTATATCAAAACATTGCTGACCGGTATAAAAATCGCAGAAGGTACATTTTGCCCAATAACAGCTCTTTGAAAGCTGAACCGGCAAAACTATATCGGCGGAAAAATACTGACTGAAATCATATCCGTCAAAGCACGGCGGTGCCAGCTTTTCCATATTGAGAAGCGGAGCAGTTTCGGTAAGTATTATCTCACCGCTTTCATCCTTATACATAAGAGAATATGCCTCGGACAATGATCTCTTGTCTCTTATGATTTCGGCATGCCTTACGGCTGCAATCTCACCGTCACCAAGCTGCACGCTGTCACAGAAAATATCAAAGAACTCCGGCATTGCTTTAAGAGCATCCCTGATTTTGTAGATATAGTTTCCTCCGAGAGTTATATGTGCATCGGTTCTTTCTTTAAGAAAACGTGCAAGGGTAAGTCCGGGAATTACCTGACTTAAATCAAATATGCTTATACCTATTATATCATAAGCCGTAAAATCCTCTGCTTTAATCTTCTCATCAAAATAAGAAGCAAACATATTAAGGGATTCATCATATACCTGTAATTTTATATCATCATAATTGTATGTATAAACGGGATTTGCAATAAAATTATCAAGCATTATTCTTGAAGGCATAAAGGGCAGAGAAATGATTTTCAGAGCATCCTTCAGCATATCCTTTGCCCAAAAAAGCTGCTCCGGATCATAAAAACGCTCCTTATCCTTCATTACGGCAACCGCATCTTCAATATTTTCGGCAATCTCATTTACATCAAGACCGCTTTTAAGAAAATCCGATATTGCAACAAAACGAAGAAGCTTTGTTTTCAGCTCCTTGGAATACTCATTGAATTTTTCCTGTGAATAACCCTTTTCCTGTACTTCGGGAAGAAATTTATCAAAAAAGCTCTTTGCTTCAGAAAATGCCTGCTGTACCTTTTCCTTTTTGAGAATATCATTGAAAAATTCAATATTGAAATCTCTTGCTCGAGCATCAAGTCCCTTTACCTTGAACTGACCGATAAGCTGAGCCGCCGAAAGATAGGGATTCATAGGATACCATTGCGGCGGTATTGTAAAAAGTGTTTTCATAATTTCAATCCTTTTTCTTCAATAATATGTCTTCTTTTTTCATAAAGCGTATATGCAAAGCCACTCTGAGATAATCAAAGGTCTGCTTTGCGGAATTGCTTGACTTTCCTTCTTTTCTCGAATAACAGTTTGTGGGGGTTTCGGTAAATTTATAGCCCAATCTTATGGGCTTGAGCACCATTTCAAGAAGGAACGGAAAACGGGTTTCTTCAAATTTTATTGACTTATAAAGAGAAGCGGGAGCAATCTGTACGGGAATCGTGAAATCCGTCAGATTTGTCATATAAAGAACTGCCAGAAATTTCTGTGCAAAGAAATTTATAATTCTCTTTATTCTGCCGTAGCCGTAGAATTTACAGCCCTTTATCCAACGGGAAACGGAATGAATGACCTCAGGCTCTTTTTTTGCCTTTTCTATAAGCACGGGAACAGTACTGAGATCAAGAGCCATATCGGAAGCAAGAAGAAGACAGTGGGAGCCTCTCGAGGCATCAATGGTATCATTGACACTGGCCATATAAGGTCTTTTTTGCTTCATTATCACCATAGGCACATCTGTCTCTTTTTCTTTTATCTCACGGCAGGCTTCAAGTGATTCCTTGGTGCTTCTGTCGGAATAGCATATTATAATTTCCCGAAGATCCTTATGATCACAAAGCTCCAGCACTGTTTCAACCGTCTGCTTCAGCGTTTCAGCCTCAGTCACGGCACCGAGCATTATGCTTAAATTAACAAATTCCATAATTATAATTCTGCCACCGTCATTCCCTGATTGAAGGTACTGCCGTTCTTGCCGAACCAGGTGGACTGTATTGCATAATCCTTCCAGTTATCTGCAACATATTCGTTTTCTACCCTTACTCTGTTTTTAACTGACCTGAGAGGTATACTGTCCCCTTCATTGAAGGCAGTAAAATACTCATGCCAATTATAATTAAAATCCACTGAAAAATTATTCTTTGAAGGGTATTTCAGAGCTGTCAGTTCGTATTTTATCAATTCTGCAACAATATCTTCGTCAATTTCATATTCCTGCAAAATACCTTTGAACTCATCATAAAATTTATCAATGCGATAAATGGTATCAAGATGTGGCATCTTTTTAGGAATCCACGTAACATCGCCGTATATCTTATTGGCATAAAGCTCCAACGGTTTTCCTACAGATACAGACTTAAAATATTCGTAAAGTGTTTTATATACGCTGTTGAGCACAGTATTATCATTCTCTTTTGCAAAATCAATGATTTTGTTATAAAAATCCTCATAAGGGATATTAATTTTATCAAAGAGATACATTGATATGAATTTTAGTATACCATGGTGATGATATGATTCAACAAAACATGCAAATATATTACACCTTATCCAATCCTCTACGGGTAAAGTATTGGTTTCTACAACATAATATGTCTTTTCTTTTATTTCAGCATCATTCTTTGTATGAGCAACCTGACTCTCAACAGATACAATCTTAATCCCGTATTTTTCCATATATGAAGGCTCTGCCATCGGAGCATTGGGAAGGATTTCACAATTATATGCAGTAATAAGTCTGTGCTGCCCTGCTGCTAAAAGTGCCCCGATACCCTTGCAGAAGCTTTCATAGGTTTCACAAGGAAGTCCCGTGATAAGCTCGGAATATGTGGTTACTCCATCTTTTTTATACAAAGAAAGAAGCTCTGAAAATTTATCAAGGCTCATATTCTTTCTGCCTATGGCTTCAAGTGTTGCAGGATTAAGGCTCTGAAAAGAAATGGTAGCTCCCTCTTTACTGAGTCCGAATTTTTCAAGCTTGCGGTTTATTTCAAAAACCTCATTATGTCTTGTCATGGAATAATTTATTCTTATTCTTTCGGGGCACCCTGTTCTCTGTCTCGTATCAACAAGATAGTCCACAATATCCATATCCCTGTCA
Organism: Acutalibacteraceae bacterium; assembly: GCA_045590915.1. Taxonomy (GTDB): domain Bacteria; phylum Bacillota; class Clostridia; order Oscillospirales; family Acutalibacteraceae; genus RUG806. The sequence goes on from JAZNRX010000080.1 coordinate 5,750, forward strand.
TAAGCACCGAAATTGGCATCGGCACCCCAGATGAATTTCACCTTATGAGAAGCAAACCAGTCTATTTCCGCATATACTCTTTCTATGGGGAAAAGCTTGATTTTCTGTGAATTACAGCCCCAGTCGCAGTAAGCACAGTCTCTGGGACAGCCTCTTGAGGTCTCAAGAATAGCATCAAGCTGATAATCGGGGTATTCCTCGAATATATAATCAAAATATCCTTCGAGATAGGGTGAGGGATAGTCTGTTTTAGTGAGAACCTCAGTGGGATTCATAAAGCACTTTCCGTCTTTCCTGTAGGAAAGGTTGGGAATAGCTGAAAAATCGGGATTTTCTTCAGTCAGGGCCAGCAAAAGAGAACGGAAAGCCTCCTCGCCCTCACCGTGAACAAGAAAATCAATAAAGGAATATTTCTCTAAAAATGCATTATCGGGTGTCACATTGTGTCCGCCGAAAAGAATTTTACAGTCGGGATATTTTTTCTTTATCTTCCTTGCAAGTGTCAGATTATACTGGGTATTCCATATATAGTTGGAAAAACCGACAAAATAAGGATTTTCCATACTCTCAACAACACCGTCTGTTTCCTCACGAATGAAAACAAAGCGTCTGAAATCATATTCACTCTTTATTTTTTCATCTGAAAAAGCATAGGCAACAAGAAGTCCCACGGCATAAGGAAGATATGCCGCCTTGAAGGAATTACCGGTATATGTATTTGAAGCCTGCACCATGTACAGATTTTTCATTTTTTCTGATTCTCCTTATCTGAACTGAAGACAGATATCATTCTCCGAACGGTATCCGCTGACATAC
>JAZNRX010000081.1:0-6724 GCA_045590915.1 Acutalibacteraceae bacterium
AGGACAGTGCAGGAAGCATAATGACAACAGAGTTTGTCAGGCTGAAAAAAACCTTTACTGTTGAAGAATCGCTCGAATTCATCAGAAGCGTCGGTGTTAACAAGGAAACCATATATACCTGTTATGTTACCGACGAAAAGAACCATCTCATAGGAATTGTAACGGCAAAGGATCTTCTTCTTTCTGACAGAAATGAAATTATTTCTGAAATAATGGAAGAGAATGTCATATATGTCCACACACTTGAGGATACAGAAAATGTTGTTCTGATGTTCGGTAAATACGATTTTCTGGCACTTCCTGTTGTTGACAACGAGGAAAGACTTGTGGGCATCATAACAGTTGACGATGCCATTGATGTTATGCAGGAGGAAACAGAAGAGGACTTCTCAAAGATTTCGGCTATTACCCCCAGCGATACGGAATATCTGAAGACACCCGTTCTCAAGCTTTGGGCTTCAAGAATACCGTGGCTAATGATACTTATGATTTCCGCAACATTTACGGGAATGATAATATCAAAATTTGAAAGTGCCCTTGCAGTGCTCCCCATTTTGACAGCCTTTATCCCTATGCTTATGGGAACAGGCGGTAATGCGGGAAGTCAGGCTTCGGTTACTGTTATCCGCGGAATATCTCTGGGACAGGTTGAATTCAGAGACTTTTTCAAGGTTCTTTGGAAAGAATGCCGTGTTTCCTTTCTTTGCGGAATAATTCTTGGAATTGCGGCAATCGGCAAGGTAATGCTTGTGGATAACATTCTGATGAAAAATCCCGAGGTAACTATTTTTGTAGCACTCGTCGTAGGAATTACTTTATTTGCAACAATAGTTTCAGCTAAGCTTATCGGCTGTGCCCTTCCCCTTCTTGCAAAGAAAACGGGACTTGATCCTGCAGTTATGGCAAGCCCACTTATAACAACACTTATTGATACGGTTTCTCTTCTCGTATATTTCTATTTCGCATCGGTTATTCTGAACATATGAACAAAGGTCTGTTGAAAAAATCAACAGACCTTAATTTTTCAGAAATTTGAGCCGTTCCAGCCCCAATCGGTGCCGCCTTCAAATCTCACATAAACTCTTGAGGGATCAATTTCAAGATAATTTTCAAAAAATTCACACAATGCTGAGGTAAAATTATCTGCGCTTTCAGAATTAACAGAACCGAACAGCTTTACTTCTACAAAAGCGCAATCCTGAGAATTATCTCCTCTGAACCATATTTTCTTATCGGAATCAATACTGCACATCAGCCAGCCTTCACTTTTTCCCGGAAAAAGCTCTATAATTTTGCCAAGCTCCTGCTTTAATACAATTTCATCCTCCGATACAAGCTTTTTAGTAAGCTTTACATCAATAAAGGGCATACAAATCTCTCCTTATACATTCGGGACCGTTCAGCTGAACAGTCCCGATTAAATTATTTAACTACTTCTACGCTGATAACAGCCTTTTCACCGTTGATATCCCATTCCTTAGAAATATCATAGCTTGTTCCCACTGCAACCGAATCAGCAAGAACATCGCCTGCGATTTCATCAGTGTGAGCGTTTATAATTGCATTAAGCTTTTCAGAGGCTGAAATACCGACTCTGATATGATCTGTAACATTAAAATCAGAATCCTTTCTCATCGTCTGAATCTTTGAAATAAGCTCTCTGACATAGCCTTCTGCAATAAGCTCATCGGTAAGCTTTGTGTCAAGAGAAACAGTAAATCCGTTATCGGAAAGTGAATATGAGTCATCCATCTGCTGAGCAGAAATAAGAAGGTCGTCAGAAGAAAGCTCAATATCACCGATAGAGATTGAAAGAGTGATGGTTCCCTTAGTATCAAGCTCCTTCTTTGCGGCACTGCCGTCAAGCTTTTCAAGAAGGGCTCTGATTTCACCAAGCTGCTTGCCGTACTTCGGGCCTAAAGTCTTAAGCTGAGGCTTGAAGGTATATGTCACAAGACCGTCTGCATTATCTGCAAAATCAACAGATTTGACATTAAGCTCATCACGGATTATATCGGTATACATTTCGCCAAGCTTTGTTTCGGATACAACGGTAATTGAACCGAGAGGCTGACGGTTTTTGATGTTTGCACCGTTTCTTGCAGCACGGCCAAGAACAACAATATTGAGAACCTGATTCATATTTTTTTCAAGCTCTGCATCAATATATGCTTCATTCACTTCGGGATAATCACAAAGATGTATGCTTTCGGGAGCTGTACCGTCAATGGAGCAGACAATGTTTCTGTAAATATCTTCTGACATAAAGGGAATGAGAGGAGCGGAAGCCTTTGCAATAGTAACAAGTGCAGTATAAAGAGTCATATAAGCATTTATCTTATCTTCGGGAAGTCCCTGTACCCAATAACGCTCTCTGCCTCTTCTGACATACCAGTTTGAAAGCTCATCTACAAAGCTTTCGAGAGCCTTTGCCGATTCGGGAATACGGTAGTTTGCAAGATGGTCATCAACTTCTTTAACTGTGGAATTGAGACGGGAAAGAAGCCACTTATCCATTACGGGAAGCTTTTCATAGTTAAGCTCATACTTTGTGGCATCAAACTTGTCGATATTTGCATAAAGCACAAAGAATGCATAGGTATTCCATAATGTACCCATAAACTTTCTCTGACCTTCCTGAACTGCTTTTCCGTAGAAACGGTTAGGAAGCCAGGGAGCAGAGTTTGTATAGAAATACCAACGTATTGCATCGGCACCGTAGGTTTCAAGTGCTTCAAAGGGATCTACCGCATTACCCTTTGATTTTGACATTTTCTGTCCGTTTTCGTCCTGAACATGACCGAGAACAATAACATTCTTATAGGGAGCCTTATCAAAAATAAGAGTTGAAATAGCAAGAAGCGAATAGAACCAGCCTCTTGTCTGGTCAACAGCCTCAGAAATAAAGTCTGCCGGATACTGAGATTCAAATAATTCTTTATTTTCAAAGGGATAATGGTGCTGAGCAAAGGGCATTGCACCGGAATCAAACCAACAGTCAATAACCTCAGGAACTCTCTTCATTTCCTTGCCGCACTGAGCACACTTGATTGTAACGGCATCAACAAAGGGACGGTGAAGCTCAATATTATCAGGGCAATTATCAGACATTGACTTTAATTCCTCAATACTTCCGATGCAATGTCTGTGACCGCATTCGCATTCCCAGATATTAAGAGGAGTGCCCCAATAACGATTTCTGGAAAGTCCCCAGTCCTGTACGTTTTCAATGAAATTACCGAATCTGCCCTTGCCGATACTTTCGGGCATCCAGTTGATTGTATTGTTATTCTTTACAAGGTTATCCTTAACGGCAGTCATTTTGATGAACCATGATTCTCTCGCATAGTAAATGAGAGGAGTGTCACATCTCCAGCAATGAGGATAGTCATGCTCAAATTTCGGTGCATCAAAAAGAAGTCCTTCTTTTTCGAGGTCAACAAGAATGGGCTTATCGGCATCCTTGACAAAAAGACCTGCATAGGGTGTTTCTTCTGTCATTTCACCCTTTGAGTCAACAAACTGAACAAAAGGAAGACCGTATTTTCTGCCGACATTCGCGTCATCCTCACCGAATGCGGGAGCGATATGAACAATACCCGTACCGTCGGAAAGAGTGACATAATTATCACAGGTCACATAATGGCCCTTGATTTTCTGTTTTTCAACAGATTTTCCCGTGCACTCAAAAAGAGGCTCATATTCTTTTCTTTCAAGAGCTGTTCCGGGGAAGGTTTCAATAATTTCATAAGCCTTCTCCCCTTCTTCATGCTTAAGTGAGCCAAGCACCTTATCAAGCACTGCAGTTGCCATATAATATGTGTAACCGTCACATGCCTTAACCTTACAATATTCATTTTCGGGGTTTACGCAAAGAGCAACATTGGACGGAAGAGTCCAGGGAGTTGTTGTCCATGCGAGGAAATAAGCATTCTCACCCTTAACCTTAAAGCGAACAACTGCAGAACGCTCCTTAACACACTTATAGCCCTGAGCGACCTCATGAGATGAAAGAGGAGTTCCGCAACGGGGACAATAAGGAACAATCTTGAAGCCCTTGTAAAGAAGGTCCTTTTCCCATATTGTCTTTAATGCCCACCACTCAGACTCAATGAAATTATTATCGTATGTTACATAAGGGTTATCCATATCAGCCCAGAAGCCGACTGTACTTGAGAAATCCTCCCACATTCCCTTATACTTCCATACACTTTCTTTACATTTATCAATGAAGGGAGCAAGTCCATATTCCTCAATCTGTTCTTTTCCGTCAAGCCCGAGGAGCTTTTCAACCTCAATTTCAACGGGAAGACCGTGAGTGTCCCAGCCTGCTTTTCTGGGAACCATATAACCCTTCATAGTTCTGTAACGGGGAATCATATCCTTTATAACTCTTGTGAGAACATGACCGATATGAGGCTTACCGTTTGCTGTGGGAGGGCCGTCATAGAACACATAAGATTTTCCGTCGGCACGGTCCGCCATACTCTTTCTGAAAATATCATTGTCTTTCCAGAACTGTTCAACCTTCTTTTCGCGTTCAACGAAATTAAGGTTTGTAGAAACTTTTTCGTACATCTTCATTTCCTCCTGAAAAAAAATATTCCCCTGACCGTAACAGGACAAGGGAAGCTTGTTTTTATACCACCTATTAACATACAATCATATGCCGCTTTTATAACGGAAAGCCACCGTCTGTCCATACTTATTTTCCGGACAGCTACTCCAAAGTGATCTTCGGTATAAGTTACTCGCGCAGGGCTTGCACTATCCCCTGCTCGCTTGGGCTTTCAGCATATACTTACTCTCTTTTTCCCAGTATTTCACATATATATTGTATATTAAATTAAAGCAAGAGGTTTGTCAAGTATTTTTTATCTTTAAGTAACTTAAAACACTTGCCATTCATAAGATATACCGAGGAGGAAACAATATGAAAAATAATAACAGCATCGCTGTGATCGGAGGAGATTCAAGACAGTTATATGCCGCAGAATATCTGAGTGAGGCAGGTTATGATATATGCGTCTTTGCTTGTGAGCACGGAAAGCAACCATTTACGGTCAGTTCTTCAAAATCATTAGCACAAGCCTTCAGCCATAACATAATAATATTACCTTTACCTGTATCAAAAAACGGAAAATGCCTTAATACTCCGCTGTCATCACAGGAAATCAGCATAAAAAGCATTATGGATGAGATTACCGACAGCAAAATTATTTTTTACGGGATGGCAAATCCTGCATTTTCAAAGTTTCTACGTGCAAAGGCCGGATATGAATATGACTATTTCACATCCGAGGAGTTGATTTATAAAAATGCATATCTTACAGCAGAAGGAATACTGAACATTGTTCTTGAAAAACTGCCTGTAACTATCCGCGGAACTGATATTGCAATTACAGGCTACGGCAGAATAGGCTCTTTCTGTGCAGATATTTTACAAAAACTCGGTGCAAGGGTTTGCTTATACACATCAACACAGAATAAAATATACAAGGCACAGCTGAACGGAACAGAGTGCAGACTGTCTGAAAATTTGAAAGATTATGCCGATTCTTACGATTGTATTATAAATACAGCACCTTCAATTATGATCAGAGATGATATAATTGAACGCACCAAAAAGAACTGCATTTTTATAGAGTCGGCAAGTGCTCCCTACGGCATTGATTTTGATGCCTGTACAAAGCATAACCGTCAACTGATTAAAGCATTTTCTTTACCGGGAAAAACCGCTCCGAAAACTGCAGGAATAATTATTGCCCAAACAATTATTGAAAAGCTGCAGGAGGTGAACAAATGAAAAAGCTGAATATAGGTTTTGCTATGTGCGGTTCCTTCTGTACCTTCTCCAAGGTTCTCGAAGAAATGCAAGAGCTGAAAAATGACGGTCACAACATTATTCCGATTATGAGCTATAATGCATATTCAACGGATACTCGCTTCGGCAAAGCAGGGTATTTCAGAGATAAGGTCGAAGAAATCTGTCTTAATCCTATCATATCAACTATTACCGATGCAGAGCCAATAGGCCCTAAAAAGCTGCTGGATATTCTGATAATCGAACCGTGTACAGGTAACACCTTATCAAAATTAGCTAACGGAATTGCCGACACTCCCGTAACTCTTGCCGCAAAATCACATCTGCGCAATTTAAGACCTGTGTTGATAGCTGTTTCAACAAATGATGCACTTTCGTCTGCGGCTAAAAACATCGGTCATCTGATGAATTATAAAAACATTTACTTCATTCCGTACAGGCAGGATGATTGCATAAGCAAACCGAATTCAATAGTTGCCGATTTTTCTCTTACAAAAGCCGCGATGCAAAAGGCTTTGGAAAACACACAGATACAGCCTTTGATACTTTGATTATTTATCAGCAAGGTAAGCTGTAATTCCTTCGGCAATACTCTTAAAAACGGGAGCACAGTCACTTGATGCAGTGCTTCCGTTTTCATTTAATACGGCAACTGCATATAAAGGCTTCTCGTACGGAAAAAAGCCTGCAAACCATGTGCATAGAATTTCATTACCGTTTTCATCATATTGTCCTGTTTGTGCTGTTGCTGTTTTTCCTGCAGAAGAAGTATTGTATGCAGAACCGTTCACTCCGGTTCCGTTAATCATATTGTTATATAAGCAAACATTGATTATTTCACAGATTTCACTTCCGACAGCTTGCGTACTTTTGTCATTTTTATAATACGCATAAACATTT